>JAFEFD010000019.1 GCA_018240765.1 Pseudomonadota bacterium
ACGATCACTGTCAGCGGTCCTGGCACTGGCAGTTTCCGCCTTGTCGGTGACAGCACCGGTGCGACGACGTACGCCGGACCAGCATCCGTACCCGCGACGCTTTCATACACAATCACGGGCTCAACGGTGCTCTCGGAAGGCGTTGGCTTCTATTTTGACGCCGGGTCAGGCAACGTAACCTTGACTGCTGCGTGCGTCGCAACGGCGGCAACGCCTGCGCTGGGCACTTGGGGAATGATCGGGCTCGCATCCCTGCTCGCCCTGCTCGGCCTTGGCTTCGGCCAGTACAGGCGGAGCAGGAATTCCGCCTGATCCTGCAATTGATCAGCCTGCGTGCGCCGGCGCCAGCCACGCAGGATTTGCTATCTGCTTCGACGACGCCCGTGGCCTGTTTGGCCGTGAGCGCGCCGGTTAATGGAACTCCCGCACAGTCATACGGGTCAAGCTCCGGCGACATCCACCGGAGCCTGCCCATGCACCTGCGTCTGCGCCGCCTGCTTGTCGAATACCGTTCGCTGTTGATCTTTTTCGGTTTGATGCTCGTGTTCCGATCGGCCGTTGCGGATTGGATGTACGTACCAAGCGGATCGATGAATCCGACCCTGATCGAAGGCGATCGCATCGTCGTGGACAAGGAAGCCTATGGGCTGCGCATCCCCTTCACCACGATGCGGTTGACCCACGGCACCGATCCGCAGCGCGGCGATATCGTGATTTTCCCATCGCCCGAGGACGGCATCACCCTGGTCAAGCGCGTGATCGGATTGCCGGGCGATACGATCGAAATGCGCAACGAACGGCTGTTCATCAACGGCGCGGAGATGAACTACGTTGCGGCGAGCGATGCGGCGGCGGACGCCGAACTACCACCCGCGACCGGCGCTCAAAATCATGAATACATCGACGAAAATCTCGATGGACGCAAGCACGCCATTATGTTGCTGCCTGAGCGCCCCGCGGATCGGTCCTTCGGGCCGGTCAAGGTGCCGCAGGACGGATACCTCGTGCTCGGCGACAGTCGCGACAACAGCAAGGACTCGCGCTACATCGGTTTCGTGCCACGCGACAGCATCGTCGGCCGCGCGTTTGGTGTCGCCTGGTCGCTGGACCCCGACCGTTGGTACCGACCGCGTGGCGATCGCTGGTTGAAGTCTTTGCGTTAAACCGTCATCGGCAGCCTGCCGCGCAGGCTTTCTGCATCGTGCGGGCCGCGCTCGGCGATGAGTCCACGCGCGGCATCGACCTGGCCCCAGACATTCCACAGCAGCACGCCGCGCACGCGGCCAGCGTCGAGGTAATAGACCACGCCTTCGCGGAATGGCGTGGTCCAGTGTTCGACGACGTCCAGGCGATCGTCCAGCATGCCGACGGCTTCGTAGCCGAGGTCGAACAGGTCGGAATAGAAAAACGGCAGCGTCGTGTAGGACTCGTCGGCGCCGGCCATGATGCGTCCGGCGTGATGGCCCATGCTGATCGACGCGTTTTCGTGCTCCACGCGCATGCGCACATCCAATGCCACGTTGTGGAAATTGGCGACATCGCCGGCAGCGAAGATAGCGGGATCGGAAGTACGCAGTCGATCATCGACGACGATGCCGTTGTCGACTTTCAGTCCTGCCTGCTGCGCCAGTTCGATATTTGGCGTGACCCCAAGTCCCGCGACCACCGCATCCACACGCATGGATGTTCCATCCGATAGATCAAGATCCACGCCGTTCGCGTCCGCCTTGCCGCCATCGACCTTGGCGCCGGTTCGCAATTCGACTCCATGCTCGCGGTAATAGCCGTTGAGAAATCCGCTCAACGCTTCAGGATAGCGTCCCGCGCCAATCGCTTCACCGGGAAAGACCATCGTGACCTTGCAGCCGTTGCTCGCGAGCGATGCAGCGAGTTCGCTGCCGATAAAGCCGCCGCCGATCACGGCGACGCGCGCACCTGATTTGGCGAAGCGGCGCAGCGCGAGGTAATCGTCCAGCGTGCGGAAATTGATTGCGCGGTCGCCCGCAAACGGCAATTTGCGCGGGGTGGCGCCGGTCGCAAGCAGGAGTTTGCGATAGCGATAGCTGTCGCCGTGGTCATCGCG
>JAFEFD010000001.1 GCA_018240765.1 Pseudomonadota bacterium
CACCAGGGTGTTCGCCGCTGAGTAATCCATCGAGATTCCGTACTGGCCGTTGCCGAGCGGCGCCCCGGTCGCGCCGATGCCGATGTAATTGCCGACTATGGCATTGTCGTGCGTGCCATTGGCCGAATTGATGTCCACGCCGGTGAAACTGTTGCCGGAAATCACATTGCGCGCCGCGGCGGCGTTCTGCGCGCCGGTGTTGCCGATGATGTTGTTGTACACACTCGAATTGCTGCCGAGCTCGACGCCGAAGAAATTCGGAATGGGTTGCGTGCCGGTGACGTCGGTACCGATGTAGTTGCCCGCGACCACATTGCCCTGCGCGCCGACCACCATGTTGACGCCGCCGATCGTGGAGCCGGTGAATCCCGAAATGACGTTGCGCATCAAGACCGGGTCGCCGACGCCGTCCCAGCCGACGAAATTGCCGGACGCCGGGCCGGGGTTGGCGCTGATGTCCACGCCTTCGGCGCCGCCCTGGCCGCTCATCGCCGCGGTGCCCGTCACATCGGTGCCGATGAAATTGCCCGAGATGCGGTTGCCGCTGAGCGCGTTGCCGCGCGTGTCGACCTGGCCGTACTGGTTGCCGGAAATCAGGTTGCGCGCGAAATACGCCTTCGCGGTGCCGTCCGAGCCGATGACGTTGTTCGAGCTGCTGTTGATGTCGACGCCGCGCAGGTTCGGCGCCGCCGTCGTACCGTCGGGCAGGGTACCCAGGAAATTGCACTCGACGTGATTGCCGTTGCTCGCATAGATGTTGATCGCGGCGTTGAAGTTGTAGGCATAGCCCTGGTTGTTGTTGAAGCCGTTGATGACCAGGCCGCGGATCGTGCTGCCGTCGGAACCGGGATTGAGCGTCAGGCCGTTGTACTGGCCGTTCGTCGGGCTGCTGATCTGGATGAGCAGGGTCGGTGGCCAGGCGGCGCAGCTGGCGCCGGGCTGGGTCAGGCCGTCGATGACCACGGGTACCGCGATCGCCGGCAGCTGGCTGCCGACATTGATCGTCTTTACGCCGCTGCCGGGAATGGCAAAGGCGATCGTGGTCGGGCTGCCGCTGCCGCTGAACAGGCAGCCATCGAAGGATTGCTGGTTGTTCGTGGCGATGATCGCCTCGCGCAGCGTGCACAAGCTGTCATTGATCGTGCCGTCTCCGGCATCGGTGACGGTTACGTTGCTGGCTGCGCGAGCGTGGCCGGTGAAGGCGAGTGCAATCACGGCCACGCTGGCCGCGACAAGACGCAGGAAAGGTTGCATGACGGTCTCCGTGGGTTGCGATCGGAATAAACGTGAATTCGCGCCCATTCCTATCAATGGGCGCTGCAATCGGCACACACAGACCGCTACACTGCGCGCATGCTTACGCCGCAGACGCCGATCACCGCGTTGTTGCACGCCTGGCGCGACGGCGATGCCGGCGCGCTGCCGCAATTGACCGAGCTGGTCTACGCGCACCTGCGCACGCTTGCACGCCAGCGGATGCGGGGTGCAGAGCCGTCCACGCTGGATCCGACGTCGCTGGTGCACGAGAGCTTCCTGCGCCTGTGCAATGCGGACGTGGACTGGCGCGACCGCGCGCACTTCTTCGCGCTGGCCGCCTTGCACATGCGCAACGTGCTGATCGATCACGCGCGCGCGCGTCAGGCCGACAAGCGTGGAGCAGGCGCGATCCACGTCACCCTGACCGCGGAAGCTGCGCCGGCGGCCGCGACTCCGGAACTGCTCGCACTGGACGATGCCCTGCGCAGGCTCGAAGACGAGGACGCGCGCACCGGCAAGATCATCGAATTGACCTATTTTGGCGGTCTGAACCGCGACGAGATCGCGCATGTGCTCGCGGTATCCGTGCCGACGGTCGATCGCGGCCTGCGCTTCGGACGGGCGTGGCTGAAGCGCGAACTGGCCGCTTGAGCTTGCCGTGATCCGATTCCAGCGACTTCAGGAATTGTTCGACGCCGCGGTCGCGCTGGCGCCGGCCGAGCGTGAACGATTTGTGGATGTCGCTTGCGCCGATGACGCCGCATTGCGCACGGAACTCGAAGCGCTGCTCGCTGCCGATGCGCTGGCGCACGATCCTTTGGCCGCGAGCGTCGCGCAGGGCACGGCCGAACATTTCGACGATGCTGC
>JAFEFD010000200.1 GCA_018240765.1 Pseudomonadota bacterium
AACGCGCGGAACAGCGCTTCGGACTTGTCCTTGGCCGGATCGCCGATGATCACCGCCTTGCCGCCGCCGATGTTCAGGCCCGCGACCGCGTTCTTGAACGTCATGCCACGCGACAGGCGCAGCACGTCGTTCAGCGCTTCCTGCTCGCTCTTGTACGGCCACATGCGCAGGCCGCCCAAGGCCGGGCCGAGCACGGTGTTGTGGATGGCGATGATGGCCTTCAGGCCGGCATCCTTGCTCTGGCAGAACACGACTTGCTCGTGGCCGGTATTGGCGATGGTGTCGAAAATCATGGGACTCTCCGGAATGGCAGCCGCGCATTTTAGCAGGATGCGACGGAGCACGCCCCCTGCCCTGACGGTGCGCCGTACAACGGCGCTACAATCGCTATATCACCGCCGTGTGGCCGTGTCTTGCGGTGCGCCGAATTCCGTTCTTTAATCGTGCCAATACTTTCGGAGTTTTGCCTCGTGCCGATCCTGCTTCTGGCCGCCGCTTTGGTGGTCGCACTGGTTCTGATGTGGAACTCGCTCGTGCGTCGCCGCAACGCGATTGCCAATGCGTTTGCAGGTATCGATACCATGCTGCAGATGCGCTACGACCTGATTCCGAACCTCGTGTCCGTGGTCAAAGGCTACGCCCAGCACGAAAGCGAGACGCTTCGCGCGATCTCGGAATTGCGCGCACAGGCGATGCAGGCGAATCTCGGAACGAATCAGCGCGTGGAACTCGACAATCGCATTCGCCAAGGCATGGCTGGCATCATGGCCACGGCCGAGGCCTATCCGGAACTGCGCGCGTCGGAAAATTTCCAGCAACTGCAGCGTGCATTGAATGAGGTCGAGGATCGCATCAGTGCGTCGCGGCGCGCATTCAACGCCGCGGTGAACGATTACAACAACGCCGTTGGCACGTTTCCCACCAGTATCATCGCCAGTTTCGCCGGCATGCGACCCCACGCCTACTTCGAAGCAGCGTCTGATGACCGCCGCAATCCGGGTGTCGACATGGCTTCGCCACGGGGCGCCTGATCCACGATGGATGAGCCAACCGACTTCTACGCGTTCTACAATCGCGTGCTGCGTCCGGAAATTGCCCGCGTCGAACCGCTGCGCGAGCAGACGGTGACGACAGCCTGGGTGATCGCGATCCTGACCGTGATCGGAACGGTGGTGTGGATCCTGGTCGTGGGGCGCCTGATCGGCTGGGACAGCAGCTTCGTCTACTACTCGTACATCATTCCCGCCGGCATCGGACTCGTGGCCTGGGACCCGGTAAGGCGGAAATATCGAGACGCCTATCAGCTGAACCTCGTCACGGCGATCATCCAGCGCTATAACCCGTCGTTCGAGTACGACCGCGACGATGCCGTCGGGGAAGTCGCGCTCACCGACTGCGGCTTGTTCCCGCGCTATCTCAACGGCGACGATCGCCATTGCCGCGGTACCGACAGGGTCTCCGGCAAGATCGGCGTCACGCCCTTCGAATTCTCCGATCTCGACGCCTCCATCGCGAACGGCAAGACCCGCGAGCAGATTTTCAAGGGCGTGTTCTTCGTCGCCGACTTCAACAAGAATTTTTCCGGCGAGACGTTCGTGACCTCGCGGCATGCGTTTTTTTCGGCGGGGCCCGAAACCCCACCCGGCGAAGTCGTGACGCTGGAGGATCCGGAATTCGAGCGCATGTTCGCCACGCATAGCACCAGCCAGATCGAGGCACGCTACATCCTTTCGCCGGCGCTGATGCGCCGCATCCTGTACTTCGCGCAGCAGAGCCGGACGCCGATCGCGATCGCATTCAGTGGCACGAGCATGTTCATCGCCCTGTTCAACCGGTCGACCAAACTCGAACCGGTGCTCTGGCAAACGCTGCAGAAGCCGGGGCTGTTCTTCGGCATCTGGGCGAACCTCGAATTCCTGTGCGGCATCGTCAACGAAATGGACTTGAACACCCGCATCTGGACCAAGGGCGCACCCGCCGCCGAACAACTGCCGGCCTAGCCTGATGCGTCGAGGCACGCGGTAGAATAGGCGCGTCGCCGCACTCAGGACGCGCCATGAGTACCCACGCCCGCCACCTTCCCGCCAGCGCGCCGTCGGCCGAATCGACGCCGCTGCGCTTCGTCACCGCCGCGAGCCTGTTCGACGGCCACGACGCGGCGATCAACATCATGCGCCGCCTCATCCAGGCGCAGGGTGTCGAAGTCGTGCACCTGGGCCACAACCGCAGCGTCGAGGACGTGGTGCGCGCCGCCTTGCAGGAAGACGCCGACGGCATCGCGCTGTCCTCGTACCAGGGCGGCCACGTCGAATACTTCAAGTACATGGTGGACATGCTCAAGGAACGCGGTGCATCGCACATCCGCGTCTTCGGCGGCGGCGGCGGCACGATCACGCCGGAGGAAATCGCCGAGCTGCAAGCCTACGGCGTGGAACGCATCTACCACCCGAACGACGGCATGCACATGGGCCTGGTGCACATGATCGAGGACGTGGTGCGGCGCGCGAACGAACATCGCGTCGCCGCGGAACGCCCGGCCAAGGTTGCGCTCGATGATGAAATCTCGGTCGGCAAGATGCTCACCGCGATCGAAGAAGGCGTGCTGGACGAAGCGGAGATGACGCGCCTGCGCCGCGAATGGCAGCTCGCCGGCGGCAAGACGCCGGTCATGGGCATCACCGGCACCGGCGGTGCGGGCAAGTCCAGCGTGGTCGACGAACTCGTGCTGCGTTTCCTGCACGCCTTCCCGCACATGCGCATTGCCGTGCTCGCGGTCGATCCCACCAGACGTCGCTCGGGTGGCGCATTGTTGGGCGACCGCATCCGCATGAACTCACTGCGCAGCCATCGCGTGTTCATGCGCTCGATGGCCACGCGCCGCCAGCATGCGGCGACCAGCATCGTGCTCAAGGATTGCATCGGATGCCTGAAAGGGCAGGGCTACGACCTCGTCATCGTCGAGACCGCCGGCATCGGCCAGTCCGATTCGGAGATCGTCGACCTGGTCGATTTCCCGATGTACGTGATGACCAGCGACTACGGCGCGGCCTCGCAGCTGGAGAAGATCGACATGCTCGATTTCGCCGATCTCGTCGTGCTCAACAAGTTCGACCGCCGTGGCGCCGAAGACGCCCTGCGCGACGTGCGCAAACAGTGGCGGCGCAACCGTGTCGCGTTCAAGCTGCCGGACGACGAAGTGCCGGTGTATCCGACCATCGCCAGTCAGTTCAACGATCCGGGTGTGACCTGGATGTTCGCAAACCTGTGCCGTCTGCTGCGCGAGAAGCTGCACCTGGATGCGGCGAAGTGGACGCCGCAGGTCGATACAACCCTCAAGGAGCCGCGCGCGACCGTGCTGATTCCCGGCGCCCGCGTGCGTTATCTGGCCGAGATCGCCGAGCAGGGCCGCGGCATCAACGCCTCCATCGGCAAGCAGGCCGAAAGCGCGAACCGCGCGCAGAGTTTCTGGGCAGCGTTGCGCGAAATCGGCGACACGAAATTGCACCGCGAACTGGATTTGTATGCGCCGGAGGATCTACACCCTCACCCCAACCCTCTCCCGCAAGCGGGAGAGGGGGACAAGAACGTTGCTTCTAACGCCTCTCCCGCTGGCGGGAGAGGCCGCGCCGAAGGCGCGGGTGAGGGTGGTGCTCTCGTCGATCGATCGCTGCTTGCGCTGCGCCAGCGCTACAACGACGCGGTCAAGTCGCTGTCCAGCGAAGCCATTCACCTCTTGCGCGAATGGCCGGCGCGGCTGAAATCCATCACCGATCCGCATTACCTGTACGAA
>JAFEFD010000201.1 GCA_018240765.1 Pseudomonadota bacterium
CTTTCGGTCGGCGACACCGAATTCCAGAAGAAGTCCGGCGACGCATTGCGCGAACGCATCCACAACGGCACCACGGTCGTGTTCGTGTCGCACCTGGATGCGCTCATCAAGCAGGTCTGCGACTGCGCGGTGTGGATCGAGCATGGCCGCAGCGTGATGCAGGGCCCGGTGGACGAAGTACTTGCCGCGTATCATGCCGCTGGGCCGGCGACTGCGGCAGCACAATGAATGCGCAGGGACATTGGTCGGGCTGGAACGGCCGTGTCCTGCGCTTGCATGCGGATGCAGCATGCGAGCTGCATCTGGATGGCGCTTTCTTCGAGCCGGTCGCGGCAGGCGACTTCACCCGCGAATTCGCGTTTTCGCCGAACGGCGGCAATGCACTGGAATTTGCACTGCGGCATTCCGGCGCAACCGGTCTGGCGCAGCGCTGGCGCGTGCGCTTCGGCGAGCCGGCGCAAATTGGCGTCGATGCGTGGCAGGGCGAGACGCGTGTTTTGCAGGCGCTCGTGGATTTGCCGCTGCCCGCGCCGGAAATGCTGCGCGCAGCGCCGCCGGCCGCGGTCGTTGTCCCAATTTATAATTCGCCGCAATGTGTACAACGTTGCATCGTGGCGTTGCTGCGGCATACGCATCCGGCGCGGCGCAAGATTCTTGTCGATGACGCGAGCACGGATCCGGAAATCTCGGCAATCCTGCGCGAGTACGCCGGTCGTCCGGACGTTCTGATCCGGCGCAACGATCGCAACCTCGGCTACACCGCGAGCTGCAATCTCGGCATCGGGCTTGCCGGCAAGGCGGATGTGGTCTTGTTGAACAGCGATACCCAGGTCGGCCCGCGCTGGCTTGAACGCCTGCGCCTGACCGCGTATTCGGATGCGTACATCGGCACCGTCACTGCGGTTTCCGACAATGCTGGTGCATTCAGCGTCCCGGAGCTGGAAAAGTACTGTCCGATTCCCGCACGCTGGACGCTGGAGCAAACCCAGCGCGCGTTGTTGCAACAATGCGGTGGCTGCCTGCCGGTGCTGCCGACCGGCAACGGGTTTTGCATGTACGTCAAGCGCGAGCTGTTCGAGCGCGCCGGCGTGCTCGATGCGCAGGCATTTCCCGCCGGCTACGGCGAGGAAAACGATTTGTGCCAGCGCGCCGAACGCGCGGGATTCCGCCACGTCATCGCCGGCGACGTGCTGGTGCAGCACGAGCGCAGCGCCAGCTTTGGCGACGAGCGTCGCGTTGCGCTCGGCGCACAAGGCATGGCCGTGCTGCGCGAGCGTTACCCGGATTACGAGGCGAACGTCGGTGCGACGCTGTGGAGTTTCGA
>JAFEFD010000202.1 GCA_018240765.1 Pseudomonadota bacterium
CGACAAGGTGGACGCATCGAGCGCCTGCGCGGACTCGTCGAGCAAACCGCGCGCCTGTTGCGTCCACTGCGGCAAATTGTCGTTCATGCGTGATCCTCCAACTCGCGCCGCAATGCGGCAAGCGCGCGCGACAGATGCGTTTTCACGCTGCCCTGGCTGCAGCGCATGGTACTTGCCGTGGTGGCGACATCGAAACCTTCCCACACGCGCAGCAGGAATGCCTGGCGTTGGCGCAGCGGCAATCTTCCCAGCGCCGCATTGAGAGCTTGTCCGGCCTCACTGCCGGCCAGGCGCAGCAGCGGCCCAGGGTCGCTGGTGTCCGGCGCCTGCGCGATTTCGTCGCGTTCGTCGTCGTCACTGTCGGAGCGCGTCCACACCGCCAGCCAGCGGCTGCGCACATTGCGGCGACGGTGCCAGTCGTTCAGGCGACTGTCGAGCACGCGGTAGAACAGCGGTGCCCAATCCGCCTGCGGCTTGTCGGCATAATGGCGCACGAAGCCGAACATCGCGTCCTGGACCAGATCCAGCGCATCGTCACGGCTGGACGTGGCGAGTTCCGCCATGCGCAGGGCGCGGCGTTCCACGCCTTTGAGGAACGCATCGAGCGTGCGCTCGCCGGTGTTTTCCGCATCCACGCGCGCGGGGTTCCAGTTGGCCGGGGCCGTCAAGGCGATTGTATGCATGATGACCGTGAAAGTAAGCTCGCTTGCCGTTATTCAACGCGCTGATGCCGCTTGCGTTGACGTGGAAAACCGCGCGCCGGGGACTGGGTGCGAACGACCGGTTTTGCACAGCCGGGAAATACCGCGCAAGATTGTCGAATCCGGGCGACGAATTGACACAATGTATACTGTTTTTTCGTTTGTATCGCATTGATCAAAAAGGAATATTCCAGGTTGGTTAAAAATTCACCAATACAATCCGGAGCTCATGGCGATGCGCCCGGCGACACGCTATCCCGCCAGCCATGCACAGACTTATCCACATCCGTTGTGGATAAGGAAAAAATCCTTTGACTGCCAATATGTTGTCACTAGTTGTTGACTACCAACTTACGATTTTCACGCAAGCCATGATTTTTACGCTGATCCACGCGAGCAAAGCGGCGTGAATCCGTTGCGTGACTTCGTGGTGCGCGTCGCGATTCCAGTTCCGTTGCCACAGCTTTTCGACTATCTGACACCGGCGGGAATCGACCCGAGCGCAATCGCGCGCGGCACGCGCGTGAGTGTTCCGTTCGGTCGTGGCCGTCGCGTGGGCGTCGTGGTGGCGGTCGCCACGACATCCGACATCCCGCGCGCGCGCCTGAAGGCCATTGC
>JAFEFD010000203.1 GCA_018240765.1 Pseudomonadota bacterium
CGCGAGTTGGCCCAGCTGACCGTCGACATCCATGCGCCATTGGCGAACCGGCTCGGCATCTGGCAATTGAAGTGGGAACTGGAAGATCTCGCCTTCCGCCACCTGCAACCGGAAACCTACCAACGCATCGCGCGCCTGCTCGACGATAGCCGCGCGGACCGCGAGCGTTTCGTCGCACGCGCGAAAAAAACGCTACGCGCCGCGCTGGCCAAGGCCGGCATCGACGCACAGATCGCCGGCCGTTCCAAGCACATCTATTCGATCTGGAAGAAGATGCAGCGCAAGGGCGGCGAATTCGGCGCGCTCTACGACATCCACGCCTTGCGCGTGCTGGTCGATGACGTTGCCGCCTGCTACGCCGCGCTCGGCGTGGTGCACACGCTGTGGCCGCCCTTGCCGAGCGAGTTCGACGACTACATCGCGCGGCCCAAGGGCAACAACTACCAGTCGCTGCACACGGCAGTGATCGGCAGCGACGGCAAGACCCTGGAAGTGCAGATCCGCTCGCACGAGATGCACGCGCACGCCGAGGGTGGCGTCGCCGCTCACTGGCGCTACAAGGAAGGCGGCGGCAGCGATGCCGAGTTCGAGCGCAAGATCGCCTGGATGCGGCAACTGCTCGAAGCCAAGGGCGATGCCGACGACGACGGCGCGCTGCTCGCGGGATTTCGCACCGACATCATCGAGGACCGCGTCTACCTGCTGACGCCGCAAGGCCAGGTACTGGACCTGGCGCAGGGCGCGACCGTTCTGGATTTCGCCTACCACGTGCATACCGACGTCGGCCATCGCTGCCGCGGCGCCAAGGTCAACGGGCGGATCGTGCCGCTGACGTTCCAGCCGGCCAGCGGCGATCGCGTGGAGATCCTCACCGGCAAGGAAATCGCACCGCGCCGCGACTGGCTGTCGGCGCAGCACGGATTCCTCAACACCCATCGCGCCCTGCAGAAAGTGCGCGCCTGGTTCCGGCATGCCGATTTGTCCGCAAACCTGGCCGCGGGCCGCGCGATTCTCGACAAGGAACTCAAGCGCCTGGCGCTCGGCAATGTGGAATTGGATACTTTGCCGCAAAAGTTCCAGCACAAGACGCCGGAGGATTTCCTGGTCGCGCTGGCCCTGGGCGAAATTACCGCGGGTCAAGTTGCGCGCGCCTTGCACGAAACGCATGCGCCGCCGCCGACCCAGCCCACGCCACCGTCGCCGCGCGCCGCCAAGCGCGGCAAGGATGCGATCGTCATAGAAGGCGTCGGCAACCTGCTCACGGTCCTTGCACGCTGCTGCCAGCCATTGCCCGGCGACGCCATTGCAGGCTACGTCACGCGCGGCAAGGGCGTATCGATCCATCGTGCGGACTGTGCCAGCTTCGCGCGCCTGCGTGCGCGCGACCCGGCGCGTGCGATCGAAGTCGAATGGGGCGGCGGCCGCAACCAGTCCTACGACGTCGACGTGCTGGTGCGCGGCTACGACCGCAAGTGGCTGCACAAGGACGTGACCAATGTCATCGCCGCCGCGAACGTGCATCTCATCGCGGTGAACACGCGCCTGGATGCTGCCTCGGGCCTGGCGACGATGAACTTCGCCGTGCGCGTAGCCGATTTCGAGCAGTTGTC
>JAFEFD010000204.1 GCA_018240765.1 Pseudomonadota bacterium
GCGCAATCCGATGCAAGTCCAGCTCGTTGCGCGCGCCACGTTAAGGCAGCGGCGTGGAATTCGTGCTCGAGCTGCACGGCATTCCGAGAAGGCCACTCATGGGCGAACACTCGCGTTTATGGAATCGCGATCGCGCTGCGCGGACCGCTGGCCTAATTGCACAACGCATAGAAATCGAAGCCCGTTGTGGCATCGGCGGCAACGAACCCGCGCCATTCTTCCCAATCCGCGCGACGCAGCAACCCGACAAACACACCGTCGACCGCGGCCAACACATGTTGTGCGCAGGCTGGCGTCGAAAATTCTGCACGCAAGCGAATTGCATTCGCCCCGAGGACGTTAGTTACCGTGTCGACATCCACACTTGCGGCAACAAGACGATGCGCATTTGCCGGCAGCGAATGGCGCAACGCCGCGCTCGCCGGCCACGCAAACATCGCCGTATTCGCTGCCCGCAGTGCGGGCAGCGCCGCGCGCACATCCTCGAGACGCGTTTCGCCGAGCGGCAAGTCCGCCGGCAACACGCCGACGGCAGCTCCGAGCGCGCTGTCTTCGGCAACAGATTGCACATGTTGCGCGAGTTTGAGCAGTCCCAATTCAGACGGCAGCGCGAGCAGCGGCAAGCACAGCACGAGCGCATATACCGGTTGCGCGCAAGTCGTGCGCGCAATACCGGCCAACAACAGCCCACACCAGGCAATGCCGATCCATGGCAGATAACGCAGCGCGTAGACCTGCTCGGGATGCGCGTCGAAATAGCTGCCGCGTGCCAACGCAATCAGCCCCGCGCAGGCAATGCCGAACCAGGCAAGCGTGATGCCGACACGCGCGGCGTTACCCGACTCCCGCAGGCGCCACGTCGCAGCGACAGTCGCGCAGAGCACCCCCGTACCAATCAGAGCCTGCGGAAATATACTGGTGCGAATGCTGCCGTAGTTGGCGGTCCAGAAATCCGCTGTCGTGAGCGCGATACCGTGCAATGGCCCGGGCACTGCCGCCGCCGCTGCCGGATCGAGTAGCGGCCAGAACAGATACACGAACGGAATCCCGAGTATCTGTAATGAATATTGCGCGGATTGCAACGGGTGCAACACGCCAGACTGAGGCATGTGCCTAGCCCCCGGCAACAACAGGTACAGCGACAGCGCGGCCATCGCCACGAGCCCGAGCTGGATGAGGCGCCGCGTGCCGCCGTGCTGGGGCCACAGCAGGGTTGCGAGTGCGATGAAACTCGCCATTCCGCTACCGAACGTAAAGCTCGCAACGCAACACAGCATTGCCGCCAGTGCAAACCGTCCTTGCGCGGGCTTTGCGTCCGGCGCGACAACCAGGCGCAACGCCAGAGCAACGCACACCAACACCAGATACACATGCACGCCATCTCCCGGCAACGTCAGGGCATGCATGTTGCCGAGCCAGAACAAACCGAACGCCAGGCAAAACGTGGCCGCGGACTTGGCAACCGGGTCAAGCGACGAATCGCGCCACACAATCGACAACAAGAGCAGCAGCGCCGC
>JAFEFD010000205.1 GCA_018240765.1 Pseudomonadota bacterium
GCCGTGTTCCAGGCGAAATCGTTCGACCATGCGTCCACGCTCGGCGTCTGCAGGCGTTCGAGGATGCCGACGATGGTGGCCGGCGACTTGCCGCCATCGAAATAGATCGCCTTGCCGAGCGCGTCGTGATCGGGATACAGCTTGTCGGCCAGCGCCTGCGAGATGATCGTGACCACCGGCTGGTTCGGTGCGCGCGCGGCCTGATGCCGAACTTCGTCGTCGGTGAAATCACGTCCGGAGGCAAGACGCGCCCCCAGGGTCTTGAGCATGTCCTTGCCGCCAAAGTAATACGCCACATGCGCCGGTTCGTTTTTTTCGTCCGGCTTGGTGCTGGCGCCGCCGCTCCAGGTGCTGTTGGCCAGCGGCAGCGAGTTGATCGGCGTGACCAATTGCACATCAGGCAAGTTGCGCAAGGTAGCCAGATCCGCAAGCAGCAACGAATCGAGCTTTTCGGTCGTGGCCTGATCGTCGCCGGTCGGCGCACCGACCCAGTGTTGCGACACCATGAACAGGTCGCTTTCGTTCAATCCGCTCGGGCGCTGGATGCGCTCGATGCGGCTGCCGATGATGAAGATCGCATTGCACACGATCGCCAGGGTCAGCGCGATCTGCAGGGCGATCAGCACCACGCCGGCCTTGTGGCGGCGCAACGCGGCAAGCATGGGATGCAGGTTCATGTCGGAATCCTCAATTGCTCTTCAACTGCCACGCCGGCGCGACGCGCGCGGCGCGGAACGTGGGATACAGCGCGGCCAGAAGACTGGCTAGTACAGACACGGCGAGCGTGGTCGCGAGCAGGGAAACATCCAGATGCGCCAGATCCGCGATGTCTCGCGGCAGCACCAGTCCTACGCTGGCGACGCCGATGGCGGTCAAGCCGAGGCCAAGCACGCCGCCGGCCAGCCCGATCATCCCGCCCTCGGTCAGGAATTGCGCGTAAATCGCCGCCCGCGGCGCACCCAAGGCGCGGCGCACGCCGATCTCGGACGAGCGGCGAAGGAATTTCGCAAGCAGCAATCCGGCGGTGTTGACCAGGCACACCAGCAGAAGGCCCAGAGCGATGAGCAGGGATACCTTGGTGTCGCTCGGCACCACGTGCTCATTATCCAGCCAATCCATCAGACTGCGCAGGCTCACCCGCGGCGCCCAGTTCGGATAGCGCGCATGCGCGAATCCTTCCAGATAATTGCGATAGGCCTGCGCCGCAGCGGCGTCGTCGAGCTGCGCCATGTAGGCGATCCACACACACGAGGATCGTTGCAAACCCTCGAAGCCCGCCTCAGGAACTGCATTGCAATTTGTGTTGCCGTCGTTGGACATGCCAGCGGCGATGGCCGTGGTGAACGGCACGAACAGGTCCTCGCTCTCGCTGGCGAAACCACCGGTGTTGACCACATCGTAGAAACGCGGCTGCGGATTCCAGTCGCCGATCACGCCCACGACGCGATAGTCACGACCCTCGATGTTGAGCATCTTGCCGACGCTGTTGGCGCCGTCGAACACCTTGTCGTTGAGCTTGCTGCTGATAACAACGACCTGGGCGCGGTGTTCGTCGTCGGCTGCGCTCCAACCGCTGCCGTACTTGAACGGCACGTCGACCATCGCGAAGAATTCGCCGAAAACGGCATGGCCACCGGTCTGGATCGGATGCTTGGCCGCATCCGCAGGCACCACCGACGGCCCGATCTGATACATCGCCGACTGTAATTTCGCGCGGTGGTCGCGCATCAGGGCGACGGCGTCGTTGTAATCGAGCGCGTCCGGAGGGCCGTTGTCGGGTTCCGGGCCGCCATGCTGCGCATCCGGCCCCCACATGTCGATCTGCGGCAC
>JAFEFD010000206.1 GCA_018240765.1 Pseudomonadota bacterium
AGGATGGTCGCGTAGTTGCTCCAGTGCACGGCGCTGTCCGGCTGCACCTGTGTCAGGCGCTGGAAAGCGGTAGTCGCATCGTCAATTCGGTGTTGTGCGTGCAGGCTCAGCGCCAGTGCGAGCAGCGCATCGACATGGTTCGGGATTTCGGCAAGCACGCCGCGGCACAGGCGTTCGGCCTCGACCGGATTGCCGGCGCTGAGTGCGGTGCCGATTTCGGTGAAAATTGTGGATTCGTCCATCGCGAAACCAGAGGCAAAAAAAGAGCCGCGCGATTTCTCGCGCGGCCCTTGAGTTTACGCTGTTTGCTTGACCGGTTCGATCAGAACTTCACGGTCAGGCGCGCCCAGTAGTAGCGGCCCAGCGTGTCGAACGTCGCCGTATCGGTGTTCGCATTGAGCGAGTTGTTTGCCCACAGGAACGGCGGCTGGATGTCGCCCACGTTGTCGATACCCAGATCGACGCGCGTGTTGATCTGCTCGATGTTGTAGCCGACCTGCACGTTGTTGTACGTGCGCGCACCCTGGCGCAACTGCACGCCATGCAAGGTGCAATCCTTGCCGAACTGCGAGTAGTAGCACTGGCCGGCGGGGAATTCGTCCTGATCCGCCTTGCCCGAACCCAGACGCGTCTTGCCGATGTAATTCATCGTCCAGGAGGCGTCCCACGGACCGAGGTTCCAGTTGACGCTGGCCAGCGCACGCCAGCGCGGGAACGTGCAAACGCCGGACGGCGACGACGGGCAGGCGCCCTGCGCGGCCGAACCGTACGCAAGAATGTGACCGGCGTTGTTGTAAACCACGCCACCCGGGTTCGGGCTCTGGTTGTACTGCGCAAGGTAGGTGGAGTCGAACGCGACCGAGAACTGGCCGAAGCTGAACTGCGGCAAGCGGTATTTGGCCGACAGGTCCAGGCCCTTGGTATCCAGGCGGCCCACGTTGCCGGTCGGCTCGAGGATGAAGTCGAACTGCCCGGTGTTGAAGCGGTGCAACAACGGGCAATAAGCCGCGTTGCCGGCGAAGCAGCTATCCAGCACCTGCTGCGCACCGACCGTGGTGATGGTGTTCTCGAGCTTGACGCGCCACACGTCGGCGCTCAGGGAGAGGCCTTCGATCCAGTGCGGCGAGTACACGAAGCCCCAGTTGAAGGTCGAACCGTTCTCGGCCTTGATCGGGAAGCCGGCGTACTTCGAGCCGGACTGCAAGCCCTTGATCTGCAGGTTCTGGGCGACATCCGGATCGATGAAGCCGCCGCTCGTCGGCACGCCGGCGCAGGCCGGGTTGCTGGCGTTCGGGTTGCTGGCGCCGGAGTAATCGCACGGGTCGCGGCTAAGCTTCGGTGCGTCGCTGATCGGCGCGCCGAACACGTCGGACACGGTCGGGGCGCGGAACACCTTGTTGTAGTTGGCGCGCAACAGCAGGTCTTCGATCGGCTTGAATTCCACGCCGATGGCGGGGTTGTTGGTGCTGCCGAAGGTGCTGTACTTCGAGTAGCGGTCGCTCAGGGTGACGTTCAGGGAGTTGATGAACGGCAGGTCCTTGAGAACCGGGATGAACAACTCGGCGTAGGCTTCCTTGACGTTGTAGCCGCCATTCAGGTGCGAGGAGCACTGGCTGCCCAGCGTACAGGTACCCGTGGCTTCATTGATCGCCAGATCCGTCGCGACGGTGTTGTTGGTGTATTCCTTGCGATAGTTGCCGCCAACCGCAAGCTGAACCGTACCGGCCGGCAGGTCGAACAGGCCGCCGTTGAAGTCGATGCGCTGGATGCGCTCTTGCTGCCAGACATTGGTCAGCGCCGGCGCGGCGATGGAAGCCAGCACGGCCGCTTGGTCCGGCGAGTACGGGTTGAAGCCATTGAACGGCACGCAGCCCGCAATGGCCGAGTTCGGATCGCCCGCCGTGCCCACGCAGGTCGGCACGCCGTTGACGAGCATCGACGGGCCGGTTGCCACGTTCAGCTTGGCGAGGTTCGGCAGGCCCAGGGTGGTGTTGACGGTGGAAATGTGGCCGTAATCGAAGCCCAGATCCCAGTTCCAGTCCTGGTTCAGCATGCTGAAATGGCCCTTGAAGCCGGTGCTGAACTGATCGGTGGTGTTGTTGGTCTTGGCTGCGCGGGGGCCGGCAGCCACCAGGCGCAAGCCCGCGCCCAGCGCACCCGTGAAGGTGTAGCCGAACGGGTTGTACATGCTGTCCTTGGAGATGACCCAGCCACCACCGGTGGTGAGCGGATCCGGCGCCAGCGCGAAGCCCGACGAGGTCTTGTTGTGGATGCCGTTGAAGTAGACATCGACGTTGTCGGTCAGGTGGTAGGTGCCGTTGATGAACAGGTTGGTGCGTTCCTGCGGGGTCATCAACAGGTTGACCGACGCGTAATTGTACTTGTCCGACGGGCCGGCCGCGCTGGCCGCATTGCGGAAGCAGTGGTAGTCGGTGAACGCGTTGGCGCCGCTGGTGCCCGGGGTGTGGGCGAGGGTTTTGCAGCCGTAATGGTCGAACAGCGGGCCGGTGCCTGGAATGGTAAAGCGGCCATTTGCGCCTGTCGACGAACCGCCCGGCGCTACCGCATCGGGGCCGGAGGGAAACGGCACCGCAGGTACAACCCCACCGCCAGCACTGACGCCGCTGCCGAAGGCAGACAGCGACTTGGCATCGGCCGAGAACTTGCGATGCGACTGCATCACGCTGTCCTGCTTGTTGTAGTCGATGCCGGCCATGATGCTGCCCTTGTCGGACGTCTGGCCGAAGATGAAGTGATAGCCCTTGCGTGCGCCGTCGTCGTGATCGGAAATACCGTAGTCGGCCGAGAACTCGGCGCCCTGGTAGTTCTTCTTCAGGATGACGTTGACCACGCCGCCGAT
>JAFEFD010000207.1 GCA_018240765.1 Pseudomonadota bacterium
ATGCCGCGGCGGGATTTGTAATCCTTCGCCTTGGCCGGATCCTCGACGATGCTGGCCCAGGCATCGACCGGCGCCAGCGTCTTGCGCGCCTGCCGCCACATGCGCAACAGCGCGCCGCGCACCAGCGGATATTTCATCCGGTTCGCGCTGTACAGGTACCAGGAATAGCTGGCGCCGCGCGGGCAGCCGCGTGGTTCGTGGTTGGGCAGATCCGGGCGTGTGCGCGGATAGTCGGTCTGCTGGGTTTCCCAGGTGACCAGGCCGTTCTTGACG
This sequence comes from Pseudomonadota bacterium, assembly GCA_018240765.1. Lineage (GTDB taxonomy): Bacteria > Pseudomonadota > Gammaproteobacteria > Xanthomonadales > Rhodanobacteraceae > Rudaea. The sequence continues at coordinate 274 of JAFEFD010000207.1, forward strand.
TAGATCTTCCAGCTGCACGAGCCGGTGCAATTCACGCCGTGGGTCGAACGCACGATCTTGTCGTACTGCCAGCGTGCGCGGTACTGGTTTTCCCAGTCGCGGCTCTCGGTCTTGGTGAAGCCATGACCGCCGGCGAACGGTTCCGGATTGCGCCGGAAGAAGGTCAATCTATCCAGGAAATAACTCATTGCACGGCACCTCTGTAATTCCTGCGCGCACTACGACGGCCCGGCACAGGATTTACACGCCTGCTCCGGACATTGCAAGGTTATCGACACCCGCGCCCATGTTGTCGGATGCGTGCGCCGTGCGCCATGATTCAGATCAATTCCGGTACTTCGCGGCAGGCCTGCATGAGCGCGGATTCTTCCGCGCGAGTGTAAAGCGATCCCGCTTCGCGATGACCGAGCCGTATGTGCCTGACCCAGATCAATGCCGCCGGTGCATGCGCGCGCGACGATGCGCCAGGCGATTCATCATGGCGAGGTGCGCATGCAACTGGTTTGTCCTGCCGGCAACCTGCCGGCCCTGCAGGCGGCGATCGATGCCGGCGCCGACGCGGTCTACGCCGGTTTCCGCGACCAGACCAATGCGCGCGCGTTTGCCGGCCTGAACTTCAGCGACGACGAACTGCGCGCCGGCATCGCCTACGCGCATGCACGCGGACGAAAAATCTATCTCGCGCTCAACACCTATCCCGACAGTGCGCGTCTTGCACAATGGTTCGCTGCCGTGGACAAGGCCGCGAGTCTGGGTTGCGATGCGATCATCGCCGCGGAAATGGCCGTGCTCGACTACGCCGCGCGCACGCATCCGCGGCTGCCGCGGCACCTGTCCGTGCAGGGTTCGGCGACGACCGCGCCGGCGTTGCGCTACATGCACGAACGCTTCGGCATCGCGCGCGCGGTGCTGCCGCGCGTGCTCGCGATCGGGCAGGTCGAGCGGCTTTGCGAAAGCGCGCCGGTGCCGATCGAGGTGTTCGCGTTCGGCAGCCTGTGCATCATGGTCGAGGGCCGCTGCCAGTTGTCGAGCTACGTTACTGGCGCCTCGCCGAACCGCCACGGCGTGTGTTCGCCGGCGAAGTTCGTGCGCTGGCACGAATCCGCCGACGGTCATCGCAGCGTGCATCTGAACGACGTGCTGATCGACGAATACGAACCGGAGGAGGCGGCCGGCTATCCGACCGTGTGCAAGGGCCGTTTCGACGTGCGCGGCGAGATCTTCCATGCGCTCGAGGAACCGGCCAGCCTGAATACGCTGGAATTGCTGCCGCGCCTTGCGCAGGCCGGCGTCGCGGCGTTGAAGATCGAAGGACGCCAGCGCGGCGTGGCTTACGTCAGTTCGGTCACGCGCACCTGGCGCGCGGCGATCGACACCTACCGCGCCGCGGATGCAAGCGCGTGGTCGGTGCAGGCGGCATGGCTCAAGTCCCTCGCCGCCCATGCGGAAGGTCAGCAGACCACGCTTGGTCCGTATCACCGCCACTGGCATTGACGAGGCATCGATGAAACTCAGTCTGGGTCCCGCGCAATATTTCTGGCCGCGCGATCGCGCACTTGCGTTTTACCGCGCAGCGGTGCACTGGCCGCTCGACATCATCTATCTGGGCGAGACCGTGTGCAGCAAGCGCAGGGAACTGGGTACCGGCGACTGGATCGACCTGGCCAGCGAACTGGCCGAAAGCGGCAAGCAGATCGTGCTGTCCTCGCTCGCGCTGATCGAGGCCGAATCCGAACTCGGTGTGCTCAAGCGTCTGATCGAACATGGCGATTGCTGGATCGAGGCGAATGACCTGTCCGCCGTGCAGTTGTGCCGCGAGCGCCGCGTGCCGTTCGTCGGCGGATCATCGCTCAACGTCTACAACCATGCAGCGCTGGCGATGTTGTGCGACGACGGCCTGCGCCGCTGGGTGCCCGGTGTGGAGCAGGGAGCCGCGCTGATCCGCGAATTGCGTGACGCCGCGCGGACTGCGGGCCTGGGCCTGCCCGAGATCGAGGTGATCGCGTACGGGCGCTTGCCACTGTCCTGGTCGGCACGCTGTTTCACCGCGCGCGCGCACGACCTGCCGAAGGATCAATGCGGATTCCGCTGCATCGACTATCCCGACGGCCTTCCGCTCGCCACGCGCGATGGCGCGCCGTTCCTGCGCATCAACGGCATCCAGATCCTGGGCGAAGAAGTCACCGACCTCGGTCCCGAGCTGCCCGGCCTGCGCGAACTCGGCGTCGACATCCTGCGCCTGTATCCTTGCGCCGACGGCATGGCCGAAGTTGTCGCGCACTTCGATCGCGCACGCGCGTCGTCGTTGCCGCTGCCGGCGATCGGTGCGCGCAACGGCTACTGGCACGGCGAGCCGGGCATGCGGCGCGAAGGCTGATCCGCGGCGCCGCGCCGGCGCACTTTCCAGCAACGGGAGGAACGTGATGTCCGCCACCGCCAGGCTTGCCGAAGGCGCACGCGGCCTCGACAGCGCCGAGGCCGCGCGCCGACTCGCCGCGCACGGCGCGAACGTACTGCCCGGCTCGACGCCACGCTCGCTGTTCGCGATCGCCGCCGGCGTGCTGTTCGAACCGATGTTCCTGATGCTGCTCGGCGCGGGCGCGCTCTACCTCGCGCTCGGCGACCGCGCCGAGGCGATGTTCCTGCTCTCGTTCGTGTTCGTCGTCATCGGCATCACCCTGGTGCAGGAACGCCGCACGCAGCGTGCGCTCGAATCGTTGCGCGACCTGTCGGCGCCGCGCGCGCTGGTGATGCGTGATGGACACGAGTTGCGCATTCCCGGACGCGAGGTCGTGGTCGGCGACCTGCTGGTGCTGCACGAGGGCGATCGCATCGCCGCCGACGGCGTGCTGCTGGAGGGCTGCGTCGACGTCGACGAGTCGCTGCTGACCGGCGAGTCGGTTGCGGTGACGCGCCTGCCTGGCACGCCGTCGGCGCGGCTGTGCGCGAGCACCGTCGTGACCAAGGGCGTCGGCATTGCGCAGGTCGACGCGATCGGCACCGACACCGCGGTCGGCCGCATCGGCCAGGCGCTTGCGTCGACTCGTGAAGTGCCGTCCGGCCTGCAACAGTCTTCGCGCCGCCTGATCCGCAACCTGAGCATCGGCGGCCTGGCGTTGGCGTGCGTCTATTGCCTGCTCAACTGGCTATGGGACGGACGCACGCTGCTCGAAAGCCTGCTCGCCGGCATCGCCCTGACGATGGCGATCCTGCCGGAAGAAATCCCGGTGATCCTGACCGTGTTCCTCGCCCTTGGTGCGTGGCGCATCTCGCAGCGCAAGGTGTTGACGCGGCGCGTGCCGGCGGTCGAGGCGCTGGGTGCGATCACGCTGCTGGCGGTCGACAAGACCGGCACACTGACGCGCAACCGCATGCAGGTCGCCGAGCTGTCGATCGACGACGATGCGTTTCGCGACGAAAGCGCCACCGAACTGCCGGAACCGTTCCACGCACTGGTCGAGTTCGCGATGCTGGCGACGCCGGCCGATCCGTTCGACCCGATGGAGAAGGCGATCCAGTCGTTCGGATTGCGCTGGCTCGAAGGCACCGAGCACGTGCACGCGCAGTGGTCGCCGGAGTTCGAGTACGCGCTGTCGCCGGACATCCTCGCGATGACGCTGGCTTATCGCGGCGGTGCGCAACGCCAGTACGTGCTGGCTACCAAGGGCGCGCCGGAAGCGGTGATCGACCTGTGCCACCTGGCGGCGGACGAGCGCACGCGCGTCCTGGCGCGGGTCGAGCGCATGGCCGAGCGCGGCCTGCGCGTGCTCGGCGTCGCGCGCGGCGACTGGCAGGGCACGCAGCCGCCGCGCAGCCAGCACGATTTCGATTTCCGCTTCCTTGGCCTGGTCGGCTTCGTCGATCCGCCACGGCCGGAAGTGCCTGCCGCGATCGCCGAATGCCGCGCGGCCGGGATCCGCGTCGTCATGATGACCGGCGACCACCCGGCCACCGCGCGCGCGATCGCGCGCCAGGTCGGTCTGAGCGAGCGCGCCGAAGTCGTCACCGGCGCGGAAATCGACGTGCTCGACGACGCGCAGCTGTGCGAACGCCTGCGCAACGTCGATCTGTGCGCGCGGCTGCAGCCGGTGCAGAAGCTGCGCCTCGTGCAGGTGCTGCGCGCCGGCGGCGAAGTGGTCGCGATGACCGGCGATGGCGTCAACGACGCGCCGGCGCTGAAGGCCGCGGACGTCGGCATCGCGATGGGCGAGCGCGGCACCGATGTTGCGCGCGAAGCTGCTGCGCTCGTGCTGCTCGACGACAGCTTCGCCAGCATCGTCGCGGCGATCCGCCAGGGCCGACGCATCTATGACAACATCGGCAGCGCGACGCGTTTCGTGTTCGCGGTGCACATGCCGATCATCGCCCTGACCCTGGTGCCGGCGCTGCTGCATTGGCCGACGCTGCTGATGCCGGTGCACATCGTGCTGCTGGAGCTGCTCATCGATCCGGCCTGTTCGATCGTGTTCGAGGCCGAGCCGGAATCGGCGGACATCATGAGCCGGCCGCCACGCGCGCCGTCGGCTACGCCGTTCGCCGCCGCCAGCTTGGGCCTCGCAGTGATCCAGGGACTCGGTGTCGCGCTGATCCTGTTGCTCGGCCGCGGCCTGATGCAAGGCGCGGGGCTCGACGCGGCGCAGAGCCGCAGCGCCGTGTTCATCGCCCTTGTCTGTGGCGTGCTGCTGCTGATCCTCGCCAATCGCGACCGCGCACGACCACTGTTGGCGCGCACTGGTGTAGCGA
>JAFEFD010000208.1 GCA_018240765.1 Pseudomonadota bacterium
CGGCTCGTGGTGGGCGTATTACGTGCTCGGCTGGGGCGGCTGGTGGTTCTGGGACCCGGTCGAGAACGCATCGTTCATGCCGTGGCTGGTCGGCACCGCGCTGATCCACTCGCAGGCGGTCACGGAAAAGCGCGGATCTTTCCGTGCCTGGACGCTGCTGCTGTCGATCTTTGCATTTTCGCTGTCGTTGCTCGGCACCTTCCTCGTCCGATCAGGTGTACTCACCAGCGTGCACGCGTTCGCCTCCGATCCGCGCCGTGGCATTTTCATCCTTGTCTTCCTCGGCATCGTGGTCGGCGGCTCGTTGCTGATCTACGCGGTGCGCGCGCCGAAAGTCGCCGGCGGCAAAGCCTTCCGCCTGCTTTCGCGCGAAACCTTGCTGCTCGTCAACAACCTGATGTTCGTGTGTGCGGCGGCGATGGTGCTGCTCGGCACTTTGTATCCCATCATCGGCGACATGCTCGGCATCGGCCGCATTTCGGTCGGACCGCCGTACTTCGGATTCGTGTTCCCGCTGCTGATGCTGCCCGTCGTTTTGCTGATCCCCTTCGGGCCGTTCTTCCGCTGGGGCGTCGCGGATTGGCGCGGCGCACTGCGCAGTTTGCGCCCGGCATTGATTCTCGTCATCGTAGCGGCGCTCGCGGCGAAACTGGTTTTCCTGCATGCACCGCTGCACGCGATCGTCGGCGTGGCCGCGACGTTCTGGGTTGGTGCAGGCATCGTCGCGTATGCGCTCAAGCGCTGGCGCGAAGCACCCACCGGCCACCGCTACACGCCGGAAATGCTTGGCATGATCCTCGCGCATTTCGGCCTTGCCGTGTTCCTTGCCGGCGTGCTGATCACCGGCGCAACCAGCGTCGAACGCGACCTGAGTTTCGCACCGAACCAGTCGCAACAGGCGGCGGGGCTCGATTTCCGCTTCACCGGCGTAACCCGTGTGCAGGGTCCGAATTACCTCGCCGACCAGGGTACGGTTGAAGTGCGCGACGGTGCGAGCCTCATCGCCACCCTGCATCCGCAAAAGCGTCAGTACAGTGGCCAGCAGATGCAATCGGTCGCGGCGATCCAGGGCGGCGTGTTCCGCGACATCTATGTGGCGCTCGGCGACCCGCTTGGCGACAACGCCTGGGCCGTGCGCATCTACGTCAAACCGTTCGTGCGCTGGATCTGGGTCGGCGGACTGTTCATGCTCGCCGGCGGCCTGACCGCCGCAGCCGATCGCCGTTACCGCGGCAAACGCACCGTCGCCAATGAAGCGGCATCCATTGCCGCCGAACCGGCGCAGGCCACGGCATGAACCGGCTGCTGCCGTTCATCGGTTTCGCCCTGATCGTCGCCCTGCTCGCGTTCGGCATCCACTGGAACCGTTCGCACGACATGAACTGGGTGCCGAGTCCGCTGATCGACAAACCGGCGCCGGAATTCAATCTTCCACTCTTGTACGAGCCGACAAAAACCGTCGCGCGCCGGGACTTGCTCGGCAAGCCCTGGCTGCTCAACGTGTTCGGCAGCTGGTGCGTGACCTGCCAGGACGAACATCCGGTACTGATGGCGTACGCGAAAAAACTCGGCGTGCCGCTGATCGGCATGGACTGGAAGGACGATCCCGACACCGCCAAGCGCTGGCTCGCGCAATTTGGCAACCCCTACGACACCATCATCGTCGACGAAAACGGCAAGGCCGGCATCGACTTCGGGGTCTACGGCGCGCCGGAAACGTACCTGGTCGATGCGCAGGGCGTGATCCGCTACAAGCACATCGGCAACCTGACGCCCGACATCATCGCGCGCGAACTCAAGCCCGCCATCTCGAAGCTTGGCAAGGACGCACCATGAAGCGCATCGGGCTCGTCATTGCCCTCTTCTTCATCGGCATGCACGCGGCGCTCGCCATCGATCCGCTGCCGTTCAAGGACCGCGCCGAGGAAGTACGCTTCCAGAACCTCACGCGCCAGTTACGTTGCCTGGTCTGCCAGAACCAGGATCTGGCCGATTCCGACGCCGATCTTGCGAAAGACCTGCGCCGCCAGGTCTTCGAGATGATGCAGTCTGGCAAGAGCGACGACCAGATCAAGCAATACCTGGTGTCGCGTTACAACGATTTCGTGCTTTACGATCCGCCCATGCACGCCGGAACCTGGCTGCTGTGGTTCGGGCCATTTGCATTCGTCCTGATTGGCGCGGGCGTGCTGTGGAAAATTTTGCGCAGTCGCGCGCGCCAGCCACTGATCGTGACCAATTCCGAGGAAGACTGGTGATGATGGTTTTTGTCGTTGTCGCCGCGCTGATGCTGGCCGCGGCACTGGCCTTTGTGTTGACGCCATTGCTGCGTGGATCGCGCACGGGTTCGTCGAACGACACGCGGCGCCTGCTCGCCCTGCTGGACGAATCACACAAAAACGGAATCCTGAGCGATGCCGAATACACCGCCAAGCGCGCCGAACTCGGCGAACGCCTGCTCGGTGC
>JAFEFD010000209.1 GCA_018240765.1 Pseudomonadota bacterium
CCGGAGCGCATCGCGTCCCAGTCCAGTTGCACCGGGTCGCGTCCGAGCAAATCCTCGATCGCGACTTCCTTGAGCTGGCTGAAGCCCATGCGTCCGGCCACGACATCCTGCAGGCGCGGCACGGTACGAAATGGCAATCCGGTTTCTTCGCACAAGCCGACGGCGCGGCGCATCTGCGCCGTGGTCGCCGACGGCATCGCAATCAGCAGCATCTGCGCCGCGGATTCGCGCGCGAGCTCCGGCAAGCGATCCAACGTGCCGAGCACCGGCACGCCCTGCACGCGCGCGCCGCGCAAGGATGCCTTGTCGTCGAGCAGGCCGACGGGCCGATACCGCGCGTCGTGCGCCAGCTCGCGCAGCAGCCCATCGCCGGAACGCCCGGCGCCAAGCACGAGCACGCGGCGCGCGGGCACGCGCGCGAGCAATTCGAAACGGCTGTCCTTCCAGTAGCGCCAGGCCAGGCGCGGCGCCCCGAGCAATACCGACAGGATCGCCGGATAGATGAACAGCACGCTGCGCGGCACCGATTCGAGACGGTCGTACAGGAACAACGCAATGGCGATGGCCAGCGCACCAACCACGGCGGCGCGCAGGATGTTCCAAAGGTCCGGCAGGCTGGCGAAGCGCCACAAGCCCTTGTACAGGCCGGTCCACCACAGGATCGTGCCTTGCACCAGCAGCACGATGGCCGTATCCGGCGCGAGCCGCCACACGCTCGGCATGACCGGTTCGAAGCTGAAGCGCAGCCAGTTCGCCGCGGTCCAGGCAATCCAGACCATGGCCAGGTCGTGCAGGACGACAGCCAGGCGCGGATGGATGGCGGCAGTCAGCCTACGCAAGCCCATGGCGACAACCCGATTTCACTTTGTATAAACACCAGCGTTTTCCACAAATCCACACGACCAGCGCCGCGACATAGATGCCGATGGCAGCAGCCGTTCCGGCTTTCGGCGGCGCACCGGACGGACGCAGGTTCATCCAGTACAACACCGGCGCCACAATCAGCAGGTTCCAGGCCATGTACCACGCACCGACGCGAGCGTGCGACAGGCCCGCGCGCGTCATCCACTGGTACAGATGTTCGCGATGCGGCCGGTACCAGCGGCGCCCGCACAGCATACGCGACAGCAAGGTACAACTGGCGTCCGCCACGAACGCCGATGCGGCGACGACCCCGCTGCACGCGGCGGTGTACGGCGAGGAATTCTGCCAGATCATGGCGACCGCAATCAAAAACCCGACGCTGCCGCTGCCCACATCGCCCATGAATGCACGAGCCCGCGGGAAATTGAACGGCAGGAAGCCCGCCACCGCCACCGCCCACAGTGCGATCTGGAACGCGTGCGCATTGATTGCGTAGCGTTGGCACAGCACTGCCATGGCGATCAGCACGAAGATCGCCTGCATGGCGAGAATGCCGTCGATTCCGTCCATGAAGTTGTGCAGGTTGATCGACCACACGCAAACCAGACCGAGCAACGCGATAATGCCCGTGCTTTGCCAGAACGTCGTATCCAACCATGGCGCCGACGCCGTCAGATGGAACAGCGCCGCCAACAATGGCTGCAGGAAGACAGCGACCGCCAGGCAGTGCACGCCCAGGCGCAACAACACCGGCAGCGGACGGTGATCGTCGATCCAGCCGATTGCCGCGACAAGCACGATCGGTATGCAAAGACGCAAACCCGATTCCGCTGCCGGTACTGCATGCGCCAGCGCGAGAATCGACGCCAGAGCAGCGACCACGATGCCGATGCCGGCACCGCGTGGTGTCGGCACGGCATGCGAACGCCGTTGCCCAGGCAGATCGATCAGCTCGCGATGCCGCGCGTAGCGGATCGCCACCCAGGCAACCGCCGCCGACAGCGCGAAACTCGCCGCCATCCAAAGGGCATAGCGCAAGCTCCATGGTTCGGCGAACCAGAACATGCGCAGTTACTCGCCGGCCACGCCGTGGATCGGTCTTACCGAATTCCACGTCTTGCAACTCGGGCATTGCCAATGATGCGCCTTCGCGCCAAACCCGCATTTGCTGCAGCGGTACATGGCCTGGCCTTCGATCAGCTTGCGCGTCAGGTCCTGCAGAATCAGCAGCGTCTCACGAGCTTCGCCGCGCGAGGTATCCAGTGACGCGCTGATCAGGGTCATCAGGCCACGCACGGACGGACGCTGGCGCAGCTGGCGGGTGAGGAATTCCACGGCCGCGGCCTCGCCCTGCGTGTTGGCGTAGAGTTTGGCCAGCGCAATCACCGGCGAGACGCCCTGCGAGCGTTCGATGATGTCGACCAGGAATCGCTCGGCGCGCTGCATCTGGCCCAGGCGCGCGTAGCAATCGAGCAGCGGCGTGAGCACTTCGGGAACGAAGTCCACGTCGAGCGTGGCCACGCGTTCGAAGGCCTGTGCGGCAGCCTCGAGGTTGCCCTGCTGCATTTCCAGATGCCCGAGCACGATATGGGCGCGCACGCACTCGGGTTGGCAGACAAAGGCGTTTTCCAGGTGCGCGTGCGCCGCGGCGAAATCACGCACGGCGCGCGCCTGCTCGGACAGTTCACAATGGAATTGCGCGATGATCGGGCCTTCGGATTCGCCGGTGATCTTCTCCAGCCGGCGCGCATGGTCGATCGCCTTGTTCCAGTCCTTTTCGTGCTGGTAGATGCTGATCAGGTGACGCAGGGCGGACGGCACATGCGCGTCCATTGCCACCAGATCACTGAACAGGGTTTCGGCGCGATCGAGCAGACCGGCGCGCATGTAGTCCTCACCCAGTTCAAGCAAGGCGACGGTTTTTTCCTCGTTGTTGAGATTCGGCCGTGCGATCAGGTGCTGGTGCACGCGGATGGCGCGATCGACTTCGCCGCGGCGCCGGAACAGGTTACCGAGAGCGAGGTGCGTTTCCACCGTGTCGCGGTTGAACTCGGCGAGCTTGAGAAAGACCTCGATCGCCTTGTCGGGTTGCTCATTGAGCAGGTAGTTCAGGCCGCGAAAATAGCTCGACGACAATTCGCTGACGCCGGCGCGACGCGAGCGTTCACTGCTGCGACGGCCGTAGAACCAGCCGGACAGCGCAGCCAGCGGCAACAAAAAAACGAGCGCCGGAAGCAACATCGGCGGCAGGACACTCATGATCGCGGGGGACTCAGGCCGACCGGCGTACGGTGGTGTTGACGCGCTCGCGCAATTCCTTGCCGGGCTTGAAGTGCGGCACGTGCTTGCCCGGAAGTGCGACCGCGGAACCGGTCTTGGGGTTGCGACCCATGCGCGGCGGACGGAAATGCAACGAGAAACTGCCGAAGCCGCGAATCTCGATGCGCTCGCCGCTGGACAGCGC
>JAFEFD010000020.1 GCA_018240765.1 Pseudomonadota bacterium
AACCTCGGTTTTCGCTGCGCGCGCAGCACGACTTCAGGAACCACGCCATGAATTTCATTCGTCTGCTCGCGATCACCCTCGTCTTCGCCTGCATCGTGCCGGCGCACGCTGCCGAACTACCCGGCGATTCCGTCTATCGCCTGCCGATCGCGCTGAGCGACCAGGACAACCGCGCGTTCCAGCTCGCCGACCGCGCCGGCAAGCCGCAACTGGTCAGCATGTTCTACACCTCATGCCAGTTCATGTGCCCGCTCATCATCGAAGAACTCAAGCGCACGCAAAACGCGATCAGCGATGGCGGCCACACGAAGCTGCCCGTGCTGATGGTCAGTTTCGATGCGGCCCACGACACGCCGGCGAAATTGAAAGAAACATTCGGCAAGCGCAAGATCGACGCAACAACATGGACGCTCGCGCACGCGGATGCGGCAAGCGTGCGCCAGCTCGCTGCGGTACTCGACATCCAGTATCGCGCCCTGCCCGACGGCGATTTCAATCACACCTCGGTGCTGATCCTGCTGGACACGCAAGGCCGCATCGTCGCGCGCAGCGAAAAGATGGACGGCGTCGATGCGGATTTCGTGGCGGCGGCGAAGAAATTGGCTGCGGCACAATAACGAAAACGGGCGCCGCAGCGCCCGTTTTTCATTGCCTGGCGGCAAGGATTACGCCGCTTTTTGCCACTGCCCCAATGCGGCGAGTCCGTTCTCTTTCGCGCGCAGCGACACCGTTTTCTGCGCCGCGGCAAAGTTCCTGGCCATGTCCTTGGCCCACAGCTGCAACGCAGCGGACTGCATCGCGCGGCCATAGCTGAACGACAGCGGCCATGGATGCGGGCCGATCTGGTTCATGGCGTTGAGGTGCGCGGTGGCCTGCTCGTCGGATTGCCCGCCGGACAGGAACACGATGCCAGGGATCGACGCCGGCACCGACGCCTTGAGGCAACGCACGGTCGCTTCGGCGACTTCGTCCACGTCGGCCTGCGTCGCACAGCCTTTTCCGGA
>JAFEFD010000210.1 GCA_018240765.1 Pseudomonadota bacterium
CCGCCGGCGACGAACGTCCGGTCGTGCGTGCGCTCGAACGCCTGCTCGCGATGCGTGCGTGGCGGCGCGCCATGAACGTCGATGGCGTGGAAGACCTGGGCGTGCTTCAGCAGGCCGACCTGACCGTTGCGCAGGCACAGGACATGTACCGGTACCTCGCGATCGCCAATTACGAAGACCGTTTCGTCATCCCGACCGCACACCGCGAATACGCGAATGATGCGTTCGGCGAACGTGGCGGCTGCGGCTTCAGCTGGGGCAACGGCTGCGGCGGCGATACGCCGGCGGATCTGTTCACCCAGCGCAAGACCACGCGCTACTCGGTGCATCCGAGCCGGCAGGAAAAAGCCGAGGTGGTCGAATGAGCGTGCTGAAACTTCTCGGTGTACTGATCGACTACCCGCAGGACGAATTGTGGCAGCACGGGGACGAATTGCTGGATGCTGCGGCCGACCCCATGCTGCCCGCAAAGCGTCGCGACGCGCTGATCCATTTCGTGCGCGAGCTGCTCGCGGCCGATCCGCTGGACGCGCAGGATCGCTGGCTGTCCACGTTCGACCGCGGCCGTGCCATGAGCCTGCTGCTGTTCGAACACATCCACGGCGAATCGCGCGACCGTGGCCAGGCCATGGTCGATCTGGTCGAGGCCTACCGCAAGAACGGCTTCGAGCTTGCCGCAAAGGAACTGCCGGACTACCTGCCGCTGTTGCTCGAATACCTCGCGCAGCGGCCGCACGCAGAGGCGCGCGACTGGCTGCATCATGTCGGCCCCATCGTCGGCCTGCTTGGCGCGCGCGCGGCCGAACGTGAGAGCCCTTACGCGCCGTTGTTCGAGATCCTGGTCGAGCTCGCGGATGCAAGGTTCGATTCCGGCGCCCTGCGCCGGCGTGCGCAGGAAGAGGCGCGCGACGACACCGCGCAAGCCATGGATCGCGTCTGGGAAGAGGAAGCCGTGCGCTTCGGCCCCGAGGCGCCCGCCGACGATTGCGCGCCCCCCACCCGCATGCCGCCCGCATCCACCGCGACCATTCGCCAGGTACAGCCATGAACTACTTCGATCAGTTCGCGTTCCAGATCTATCCGTACATCGCGCTGGCGGTGTTCTTCATCGGCAGCTGGGTGCGCTTCGACCACTCGATGTACACCTGGCGCAGCGGCTCGAGCCAGCTGCTTTCCAGCCGCGGCATGCGCCTGGGCAGCAACCTTTTCCACGTCGGCATCCTGGTCGTGCTCGGTGGCCACCTGGTCGGGCTGCTCACGCCGCACTGGCTGTATTCGATCTTCATCACCGCACACCAGAAGCAGATCCTGGCGATGGTCGTCGGCGGCGTGTTCGGCGTGATCTGCCTGATCGGCATGCTGATCCTGATGGCGCGACACCTGTTCAACCCGCGCGTGAAAGCCACCGACAATATTCGCAACGTGCTGATCCTCGCACTGCTGATGGCGCAGTTGTTGCTCGGGCTCTACACCATCGTGCAATCCAGCCACCACATGGACGGCAGCGTGATGATCGCGCTCGCCGAGTGGGCGCAGCACATCGCCACGTTCCGCGGCGACGCGTGGCAGTTCGTCGTGCCGGTGCACTGGGTGTACAAGACCCACATCGTCCTCGGCATGACGATCTTCCTGCTCACGCCGTTCACGCGCCTGGTGCACATCTGGAGCATTCCGGTCAGCTACCTGTGGCGGCCCTATCAGGTTGTGCGTCGGCGCCAACCGACGCTGAACTACGGGCCGCGCACGCCGTGACGCCACACGCCGCGAGCCGCGAGATCCCGCTCACCGTCATCGATTCGGGCGAATCGGTGGCACGCGAGGCGCACGCGCATCACCACGATCGTGCCGGCGAAGGCCCGCGCGGGCTCGGCGCACCGCCGCCGTGCTATCTGCACGTCGGCGACACGGCCGTCGACGAGGCACAGATCGCGCAGGAAATGCAGCACCACCGCGACGCCGATCCGCGTCGCGCGCGCAACGCCGCGGCGCGCGCCCTGGTCGTGCGCGAACTGCTGCGCCGTGAAGCGCAGCGCCTGCACATCGACGCTGAAGCGGAAGCGATCGACGGCGAAACCGCCGAGGAAGCCGCGATCCGCGTGCTGATCGAGCGCGAGATGCCGGTGCCGGCGCCGAGCGCGGAAGCCTGCCGGCATTATTTCGAGCAGAACGCGCAACGCCTGCGTCACCCGGACCGGCTGCGCGTGCGCCACATCCTGCTGGCCGCGGCTCCGGACGATGTCGAGACACGGCTCGCGGCGCGCACGCGTGGCGAGGAATTGATCGGCGAGCTGCGCACGCATCCGGAACGCTTCACCGAATTCGCGATGCGCCATTCGGCGTGTCCGTCGCGCGACGAGGGCGGCGAGCTGGGTTGGATCGAGCGCGGCGACACGGTGCCGGAGTTCGAGCGCCAGTTGTTCATGCTCGCGTCGGGCCTGGCCGGGCTTACCGTCGAGACGCGCTACGGTCACCACGTCGTGCACGTGGATGAAATCGAACGCGGCGCGCCGCTGTCGTTTGCCGAGGCCGAATCGAAGATCGCCGCGTACCTGGAGACGCAAGTACGCCAG
>JAFEFD010000211.1 GCA_018240765.1 Pseudomonadota bacterium
ACACGCTCGAGAACGGGCAAGTTGTCAGCGGCGTCGGCGGCCAATACAACTTCGTGGCGATGGCGCACGCGCTTGCCGGTGGGCGTTCGATCCTGCTGCTGCGCGCCACGCGCAAGAGCGCTGGCCGCGTGCGTTCGAACATCCTGTGGAATTACGGCCAGTGCACGATACCGCGTCATCTGCGCGACATTTACGTGACCGAATACGGCGTCGCCGACCTGCGCGGCAAATCCGACGAAGACTGCATCATCGCCATGCTCGGCATTGCCGACGCGCGCTTCGTCGATGCGCTTGCCGCGCAGGCCAAGGCCGCGGGCAAACTGCGCCGGGATTTTGTCGTTCCCGAGGCGTGGCGACAAAACACGCCTGCACGTCTGGCCGCGGCGCTGGCGCCACACCGCATGCGCTTTCCGCATTTTCCATTCGGCAGTGATTTCGACGACACGGAATTGCGCCTGTTGCCGGCCTTGCAGAAGCTGCAGGTGCTGGCGACAAACAAGCTGCGCCTGGCGGCATTCGTCGTTGCGGCTTTGCTATTCGGTAACCCGCGTCCGGCGGATTCCGGCCTGTATGAACGCATGGATTTGGCGCGTCCGCGCGGCCTGGGCGAGCGCCTAACGCGGCGACTGTTGGCGCGAGCCCTGGACAAGCACTGAAACGCCCGCGCGGCGCGGGCGCGGATCGGCGGGAGTATACTTGGCCCTCGTGGACAGGGGTGTTCAATGAGCGTGTTGTTCGATCGATTGGCCAGCGCATTGCCGGAACGGCATGCTCCGAGGCGCAATTCGTTCGCCAGCGACGCCAGATCCGTGCGCCAGTGGCTGGCGCAGTTGCCGCTGGCCAATCCGGGCGCTACCGCACGCCTGCTGATGTCCGCGTTGCGCGAATTGAACCAGTTGCGCATCGACCCGCAACAGCGCATCGATGCGCTGGAATTGCTGCGCGAGCCGATCGGTGGAATCGTCGCCACCCTCGACAAGCAGGTACTCGGCGACAGTTTTCCGCTGCCGCCGCTGAAGCAGCAGATCGGACAACTGGCACAGGATTTCGAGCACGAGCTGGCATCGGGATATTGCGCCGCGGTCTACGACCTTTGCGCGCCTGCGGGAGCCGTTCCGTTCATGCGCGGCAAGGCCGTGGCCCTGGCGTTGACACGTGCCATGCGCCATCGTGGCGGTTTTCTCTACCAGGCTTACCTGCGCTATCACGCCCCGCCGGCCGGTGCATGGCAGAACCTGCATGACCTGTTCGGTTTCGCCGCCGCCGTCGGCGCAGTCGACCGCGCAGTGCCTGGCCGTGCCGGCACGACGACCAGCGTGCGCCTGGCCTACATCCAGGTCTTGCTGTTCGCGTTGTCGAATCCGTACCGGTTTTCCCAGCGCGAAAATGGCGACATCCACGAACTCACGCGAATCTGGTCCACGCATTGCGAACTGCGCGAAGGCCGCGCGCCAAGCGGGGCGATTGCAATCCGCACGGGCGATGACCATGGTCCTGGCTATATCGCCACGGAGCGCCGAGCTCCCGAGGCGGATTCGTGGGCGCTGGAAATCAGCGGATTGGTGCGCTTCCTTGAAGGTCATCTCGCCCTGTTGCCGCCCGGCGCGCACGTCACCCAGTTCGGGAGCCGTGAAGCGCCGGTTACGGTTGCGACCGACCTGGTCGTGCGCCTCATGCACGCCTGGGAATCCGGCGCCGAGCGCAGCCAGGCGCGCCTGCCTGCAAGCCACACGCTCGATTCCGTGGTCGGTTTGCACGACTTGCATTATGTGCTTGCCGGCAACGCCGATTTCGAGGGATTCCTGATCAAGACGCGTGGCGTCGCCATCACCCTGCACGAGGGTGATCGTGCGGCGACCTGGGCCAACAACACGGCCGGGGCCGCACGCATCCGGCGTACCTCGGCGCGGGTCATCGACCAGAGCCTGGGTGGCTATCGGCTTGCCTGGGAGAAAACCGAGGGGATGCGTCTGCGCGTCGGCGAACTGCTTGGTCTGGCGCCACATTCCGACGACGAGGAGGCGCGCGACTGGATGGTCGGCGCCATCCGCTGGTTGCGGATCGAAGGCGAGGGCATGCAGGCAGGAGTGGAGTTGCTGGCGCGCCGCGCGCAACCAGCCGCAGTGCGCAGCTTCGACACACACGGCGTACCGCGCGCCGCCATGCGCGCGATCGCCCTGGAAGACATGGGCAGCGGCGAAATGGCGGCGATCGTCGTGCCTGCGCTGTTCGAACGCGATGCCGGGGAGATCGAATTGACGCGGCCGGGCGACCCTTACAGTTGGCCCGCCGAGCCCGTCGTGGAGACCCGGCGCGGGCTACGCACCAGCGATGGCGGTGGCGGCTATCTGCGCATTGAACTGCTCGACGGCGCCGGCGCGATCGAATCCGCCGCACCGCAGGCGGCAAATGACGATTCGGGAATACCGGTGTCGGTTCGCGGTGATGGAGCTTGACGGCTTGGCGCCGAACGGGTCAACTGCACGCAGCAGGCAAGTCCTCGAAACCGTGATGACATCCGAAGACCAGACGGCGGCCCCGCGCATGCGCCGCGCAAGCGTGGGCGTAGGCATCGGCGGCGTGCGCGTCGGCGCCGATGCGCCGATCGTCGTGCAGTCGATGACCAACACCGAAACCGCCGATGTTGCGGCGACGGCCAAACAGGTCGCCGAACTTGCGCGCGCGGGATCCGAACTCGTGCGCATCACGGTCAACACGCCGGAGGCCGCCGCTGCGGTGCCGCGCATCCGCGAGCGCCTGGACATGATGGGCGTCGGTGTGCCGCTGATCGGCGATTTCCACTACAACGGCCACCAGTTGCTTGCCGACGAGCCAGCCTGTGCGCAGGCGCTGGCCAAATACCGGATCAATCCCGGCAACGTCGGCTTCGGCAGGAAGCGCGACACCCAATTCTCGACCATCATCGATTTCGCGCTGAAGTACGCAAAGCCCGTGCGCATCGGGGTGAACTGGGGTTCGCTCGACCAGTCCTTGCTGGCTGCCCTGATGGACGAAAATCATGCCCGTGCGCAGCCCTGGGACGCGGCCCGCGTCGCCCGCGAAGCCTTGATTCGTTCGGCCCTGGATTCGGCGGCGCGTGCACAAGAAATTGGATTAGAAAAGAATCGTATCTTGTTGTCTTGCAAGGTTTCTGGTGTGCAGGAATTGATCGCCGTCTATCGCGACCTGGCGGCGCGTTGCGACTACGCGCTGCACCTGGGATTGACCGAGGCGGGCATGGGCAGCAAGGGTATAGTCGCCTCGACGGCCGCGCTTGCCATCCTGCTTCAGGAAGGCATTGGCGACACGATCCGCATTTCGCTGACGCCCGAACCGGGCGAACCACGCACGCGCGAGGTGATCGTCGCGCAGGAGTTGTTGCAGACGATGGGCCTGCGCGCGTTCACGCCGCTCGTGACTGCCTGTCCGGGATGCGGACGCACCACGAGCACGCTGTTCCAGCAGATCGCCAAGACCGTGCAGGATCATGTGCGCGCGAAAATGCCGGAATGGCGTATCAAGTACGACGGCGTCGAGAACCTCACCCTGGCGGTGATGGGCTGCGTGGTCAACGGACCGGGTGAATCGCGCCACGCCGATATCGGCATCTCGCTGCCGGGCACGGGCGAAGCGCCGGCGGCGCCGGTCTTCATCGACGGCAAGAAGGCGATGACCTTGCGCGGCGATGGCATCGCAAACGAATTCGTCGGCGTCGTCGACGCTTACGTGGCGCGCAAATACGCGCCGCGGCACTGAGGCCATGGGCGCGGAACCCTTCATCGTCGCCATTCCCGCGCGTTACGCGTCCACACGTTTGCCCGCCAAGCCGCTCCAGATGATCGCCGGCGAGCCGATGATCGCGCACGTCGCGCGGCGTGCGATTGCGGCCGGTGCGGCGCAAGTCGTGGTTGCCACCGACGATGTTCGCATCGCAGATGCCTTGCACGAGGCGCCGGTGCGCGTGGTGATGACTCGCGTCGATCATCTTTCCGGAAGCGACCGGCTGGCCGAGTGCGCCGAACAATTGCGCTGGGCGGACGATGCCATCATCGTGAACCTGCAGGGCGACGAGCCGCTGGCGCCGCCGAGCGGAATCCGTGCGGTCGCCGAGTGTCTGGCATCGGCAACTGCGCCGATGGCGACGCTGGTCACGCCGATCGAAAGCGCACGCGAGCTGTTCGATCCGAATTGCGTAAAAGTCGTGACCGGTCTCGATGGAAATGCACTGTACTTCTCGCGCGCGCCACTGCCGTGGGCACGTGATGCATTCGCGCGTACCCGCGACGTGTTGCCGGAGGGGCACGCATTCCTGCGCCATATCGGCATTTACGCCTATCGCGCCGGATTCCTGCGCGCGTTCGCCGCACTGGTGCCGACGCCGGCCGAGCGTGCCGAATCGCTCGAACAACTGCGTGCGTTGGAACATGGCCATCGCATCGCCGTGCGCCTTGCTCCCGAGCCGTTTCCGGGCGGCGTCGATACGCCGCAGGACCTGGCGCGGGTCGATGCGCTGCTGCGCAAGGCGCATAATGCAACCTGATCCGCAACCTCGCGCCATGCATGAATGCCAGAATCGCCGCTCCTGAGTTGCCGCCAGCGCTGGACTGGGTAAACACCGATGCGCCGCCAACGTTGGCCGCGCTGCGCGGACGTGTCACCGTACTCAATTTCTGGACCTTCGATTGCGTGAATTGCCGCAACGTGCTGCCGGACCTGCGTTACCTCGAAAACAAGTACCACGACGGCGTGAGCATCATCGGCGTGCACACGCCGAAGTTCGAATACCAGCGCCATAGCGAACCGGTGCTCAAGGCGGTCAACCGCAACCATATCCGGCATGCGGTGGCGAACGATCCGGATTACCTGATGTGGCAGGCCTATGGCGTGGATGCGTGGCCGACGCTGGCGGTAATCGATGCACGCGGTCAACTGGCAGCGTTGTTGCCGGGCGAAGGGCGGCGTCAGGAAGCGGACGCCCTGATTGCACACCTGCTCGACGAGGCCGCCGCGCAAGATGCACGCGTGTACGAATCCGGCGTTGTCGCGTTGCGCCCCGAGCCCGTCACACCGCTGCGCTTCCCATCACGACTCGTGCTGGGCGAATCGAGCCTTTGGATATCCGACAGCGGCCACAATCGCGTCCTGGAATGCACGCACGATGGCCGCATCCAGCGCCAGTTCGGGTCCGGCAACCCGGGGTACTGGGATGGCCGCGCTCGCGAAGCCGGGTTCACTGATCCGCAGGGCCTGGCCCTGGGCAAGGATGTGCTGTACGTCGCCGATGCCGGCAACCACGCCGTGCGCCGCGTGCGGCTGCTCAGCGGCAACGTGGATACGGTCGCCGGCACCGGCGTGGCCGGTCACGACCTGACGAACGAAAACCTCGATCCGGTCAAGGTCGCGATGTCGGCGCCGGCCGATGTTGCGGTGCTTGGCGACATCCTCTATATCGCCGTATCCGGCCAGAACCAGATCTGGCAACTCGATCTGGTACGCAACAAGCTCGTCGTCCTTGCCGGCAGCGGGCAACTCGGGTTGACCGATGGCGTAGGCGTGACCGCCAGCCTTGCCCAGCCGTCAAGTTTGAGCGTAATCGGCCAGCAGCTCGTGGTGGCCGATGCCGCCTCGTCGTCCGTGCGCCTGCTGCGCCTGCTAGACAATCGCGTCAGCACGCTCGTCGGCACCGGTCTGTACGACTTTGGCGATGCGGGCGGCAAACGCGAGGACGCGCGCCTGCAACATCCGCTGGCCGTATGCGGCGATCCGCGTGGGCTGATCTTTGTGGCGGACAGTTTCAACAGCAAGATCAAGGCGATCAACATGCGCAGCGGTGAAGTGCGCGCGCTGAACCTGCCGTACCGGTTGCAGGAACCGGCGGGTCTGGCGCTCGGCGCGGGCGCATTGTGGGTGGCGAATACGAACGCACACGAAATCGTGCGCGTGGATCTTTCCAGCGGGCAGATCCGGCGCCTGACGATTTCCGAGTGAGCATCGCGTGAGCGGAGCGGATGCGAACGCGGCGAGTTTCGATGGCAGGGAATTCGTCCGCACGTTGAGTACTTCGCCCGGCGTCTATCGCATGCTCGATATGCGCGGCGAGCCGTTGTACGTCGGCAAGGCGGGGAATCTCAAGAAGCGGGTCGGCAGTTATTTCCTCAAGCCCGCGCTGCAGCCTCGTATCGCCAGCATGATTGCGCAGATCGCGCGCATCGAGGTCACGCTCACGCGAACGGAAGGCGAGGCGCTGCTGCTCGAGGCACAACTCATCAAGAGCCTGAAACCGCGCTACAACATCCTGCTGCGCGACGACAAAAGCTATCCGTACATTTACTTGTCGGGCGCTGAAGACTTCCCGAGAATGGCGTTCCATCGCGGCGCGAAAACCGGCAAGGGCGAATATTTCGGGCCGTATCCCAGCGCCTGGGCGGTGCGCGAAAGCCTGGACCTGATGCAGAAACTGTTTCGCGTGCGCCAGTGCGAGGACAGTTACTTCCGCAACCGCACGCGACCGTGCCTGCAATACCAGATCGGCCGTTGCAGCGCGCCGTGCGTGGGCCTGATCGGTGTAGACGAGTACCGGGAATCCGTGCGCCACGCGGCGATGTTCCTGCATGGCAAGAGCAGTGACGTGATCGGGGAACTCGGTGCGGCGATGGAACGGTCGAGTGCGTCGCTTGAATTTGAAAAAGCCGCGCGCCTGCGCGACCAGATTGCCACGCTCAAGCGCCTGCACGCGCAGGTGCATGTGCAGGGCGCGAGCGCCGACCTGGACGCTCTGGCTTGCCGCATCGAGTCCGGCACGGCCTGCGTGTCGGTGCTTTTCTTCCGCAATGGCGTGAACCTGGGTTCGCGCGATTTCTTCCCGCGCCTGCCGGTGGACGCCGCCGCTGGTGCGGTACTCGCCGCGTTCGTCGCGCAGTACTACCTCGACAAACCCGTGCCGCGCGAGTTGCTGTTCAGCGATGCGCCCGACGAGGCGGATCTGCTCGCCGGCGCGCTGTCCGAACAGGCCGGCCACGGCGTGCAGATCAAGGCCCAGGTGCGCGGCGATCGCGCGCATTTCGTGGAATTGGCGCGCAAGAATGCGCAGGCGGCGCTGGCCGCCCGGCTGGCCAGTCAGCAGACGATACACGAGCGTTTCGAATCGCTGCGCGAGTTGCTGGAACTTGGCGACACGCCGCAACGTCTGGAATGCTTCGACATCTCGCATACGCTGGGCGAGGCGACGGTGGCGTCCTGCGTGATTTACGGTCCCGCGGGCGCAATCAAATCGGCGTACCGGCGTTTCAACATTTCCGGCATCGAGCCCGGCGACGATTACGCGGCCATGCGCCAGGCGCTGGAACGCCGCTACAAGCGTCTGCAGGCAGGCGAGGGCGTCCTCCCTGACATCCTGCTCATCGATGGCGGCAAGGGCCAGGTTGCACAGGCGCTGGAGGTGCTGGCCGATCTGGGTGTCGGCGGCGTGCTCGTGCTGGGTATTGCCAAGGGGCCTGGGCGGCGCTCCGGACACGAAAGCCTGATCCGCGGCGACAACGGAAAAATCCTTTGGCCGGGGCCGGAATCGCCGGCCTTGCACCTGCTCGACGCGATCCGCGATGAAGCGCATCGCTTCGCGATCACCGGGCATCGCAAGCGTCGCGAAAAGGCGCGTGAAAAAAGCCGGCTGGAGGAAATCCCCGGCGTCGGCGCCAAGCGCCGCGCGGCAATATTGAAGCATTTCGGCGGCATCGGCGGCGTCGCCGCGGCAGGCATCGACGAACTCGCCCAGGTCAATGGCGTGAGCCGCGAAATGGCCGCGAACATCTACGCCGCATTCCACGGCTGAGTGCGGACGTGTCACACTCGCGCCCATGCAATTGACGTGGCCGACCATCCTTACCTTGTTTCGCATCGCTCTGTTGCCGGTGATGGTTGGCGTGTTCTATGCGGGATTCCATGGCGCCAACATCGCGGCCGCGCTGATATTTCTCGCCGCGGCAGTCACCGACTGGCTGGACGGCTTCATTGCGAGACGCTTCAACCAGTACTCGCGTTTCGGCGCATTTCTCGATCCGGTCGCCGACAAACTCATGGTGGCAGTGACATTGTTCTTGCTTGTGCAGGAAAATCCCACGCCGTTGCTGGCGATCGTCAGTGCAATTATTGTTGGCCGCGAGATCGCGATTTCCGCGCTGCGCGAGTGGATGGCGGAAATCGGCGCGCGCGGCCTGGTCAAGGTGGCGTTGCTCGGCAAGCTCAAGACGGTCATGCAGATCGTCGCGATCGTGGTGCTGCTGTACCAGCACGAATCCGCCGGACTGAAGCTGTTCCATGTGGGCGAAGCGCTGCTCGTGATTGCCGCGGGATTGACGATCTGGTCGGGGCTGGATTACCTGCGCGCTGCCTGGCCGGCCATGCGCGGGGACGATTCGAAAGCGTGATGCTGTTGCCATCCGCGCGCCAACCCGTATAATGCGCGTCCTCGCGCGGGAATAGCTCAGTTGGTAGAGCACGACCTTGCCAAGGTCGGGGTCGCGAGTTCGAGTCTCGTTTCCCGCTC
>JAFEFD010000212.1 GCA_018240765.1 Pseudomonadota bacterium
ATCGCAGGCTGGTTCGACGCGCCGCGCATCACGTCCGCCGGGCGCAGCTTTCCGGTGCGCATCGAGTATCCGCCGGCCAAGGCGAACGAGGACTGGCCGTTCCACCTGCGCCGCGTCGTGGAGACTGCGCTGTGCGAAACCGACGGAGACATCCTCGTGTTCCTGCCCGGTCGGCGCGAGATCGAACAGGCGCGGCGCGCGCTCCAGTCGCACACTGCCGTCGACATCGTCGCGCTGCACGGCGAACTATCGCTCGCCGAACAGCACTCCGCGCTCGCGCCCGCGCGCGTAGGCACGCGTCGCATCGTGCTGGCGACGAACGTGGCCGAATCGAGCGTGACCCTGCCCGGCATTCGCGCCGTGATCGATTCCGGGTTGGCGCGAGAGCCGCGCTTGGATCCGAATTCGGGTTTTTCACGCCTGCAAACCGTGGCGATCTCGCAGGCATCCGCCGACCAGCGCGCAGGCCGCGCCGGTCGCATTGCGGAAGGCATGGCCTACCGGCTGTGGCCGCAAAGCCAGCGCCTGGAACCCTCGCGGCGCGCCGAGATCGCGCAAGTCGAATTGTCTTCGCTCGTACTCGAACTCGCGGCCTGGGGTTCGCCGGACCTGCGCTGGCTGGATGCGCCGCCAGCAGGATCGCTCGCGAGTGCGCGCGATCTGCTCGTCCTGCTGGGTGTGCTGGACGCGAACGGCCATCCTACGAAACTTGGCCGCGACATGCTCGCCACCGGCGCGACGCCGCGCCTCGGGGCGATGGCATTGCGCGCGCCTCCCCCGCAACGCGCACTGGCCTGCGATGTGATCGCGTTGATCGAAGCGCGCAATCCGTTGCGCGGCGACAACTGGCGCAGTGATGATTTTCGCGCGCGGCTCGCCGCGCTGCAGGCGTGGCGCGCGGACAAGCGTGGCGCACGCGATGCTGGAGCCGACTCCGTGGCGCTGGCTGCGATCGACCACGCCGCATCCGGTTGGCGACGGCGTTTCGACGTGCGCGCGGCGAATGCCGATATCGATGCGCTCGCGCCCGGCAGCCTGCTTGTCCATGCCTTTCCCGACCGCATCGCACGGCAGGACGGCAACGATCCGTATCGTTATCGCCTGAGCAATGGTCGCGGCGCGCATTTGCACCAAAATACGCAGTTATACGGCGAACCATGGCTGGTCGTCGCGGATTTGCGCTTCGATGAGCGCGACAGCCTGATCCTCGCCGCTGCGCCGTTCGATCCGGATATTCTCGAGCGCGATTTCTCCGCGTGTTTCGCATGCGAACGAATTTCGCGCTGGAATCCGGACAAACGCGCGGTCGAAGCATTCGAGGAACGTCGTTTCACCCAAATCATGCTGGAGCGCCGCAGCGTGCCGGCGAAACCCGAGGATGCGCTGCCCGCATTGCTGGCGGCGATTCGCGAGGCAGGACTTGCGTCGCTGCCATGGAGCGAACACGCGCAGGGCTTGCGCGCACGCGTGGTCTGCCTGCGCGAGTGGTGTCCGGAACTGGAACTGCCCGATCTTGCCGATGCAGCGCTGCTCGAATCGCTCGACGAATGGATGGCGCCGTATCTCGCCGGCAAGACGCGCCTGGACGCGCTCACACCACAACTGCTCGGCGAAGCGCTGGCTTCACGCCTGGATCATGCGCAGCGCAAAGCGGTAGACGAAATCGCGCCGGAGTCGATCGTCGTTCCAAGCGGCAACACGCGCAAGCTGCATTACGAACCCGGCAAGCCGCCCGTGCTCGCGGTGAAATTGCAGGAACTGTTCGGCCTGGCCGATACGCCGCGCATCGCGCGCGGGAAGATTCCCGTGACCTTGCACCTGCTCTCGCCGGCGCAGCGCCCGATCCAGGTCACGCAGGATCTGCGCGGCTTCTGGGAACGCACCTATCCGGAAGTGAAAAAGGAATTGAAGGGCCGTTATCCACGTCACCCATGGCCAGACGATCCATGGAACGCGGTTCCCACCGCGCGTGCGAAACCCCGGCATTGACAGGATTCCGCCATATCCGCGTGGAACCATTCCACGCACGGCCAGTCCAAGCCCGGACGCATCCATCGCAAGAGATTTTGTCATGACCAAACCTTCGC
>JAFEFD010000213.1 GCA_018240765.1 Pseudomonadota bacterium
CATGCGGGCCACTTCTTCCTGTGGCGGCTTCTGCTCTACGCAGCAACAGCCTACGGCTGGTGGTGGATGCGCGGGCGCCTGCGGCAACGTGAACCGTCGGCCGAGGCGCATAAGCGCCTGCTGCGCACGGAGATCGCAGCCGTGATCGCCGTAATCGCACTGGAAGCCAGCCAACTGTTGCGGCACGGCTGAGACCGGGAGGCAGGCATGACGCTCTACACCACGGACTACCTGGAGTATTGCCTGACCCTGGTGGCTTGGGTGGTCAACAACGACATCTGGAGCATTCTCGTGGCCAGTGGCGTGTTCGCGCTGCCGTTCGTGGCCATCGTGATCCAGGAGTGGCTCAAGGCCCGCAGCGAAGGCGCGGACGAGGGCAACAAGGGCGTGCTGTCGTCGATGCGCATCGAGAACCGGGTGTGGGTGGCGATCGTGGTCATCATGTTCGCCGGCATCCCGTTCATCCCGGTGGATCTCGCCACGATCAGGTTCGACACCACGCGCTCCGCGCAATGCCAGGTCAGTGTCCCGCTGCCCAACGACACGGGCTGGTCCAACGTCTACACGGCGCTCAACGACCAGAGCGCGCTGGTGCCGGTGTGGTGGTTCTTCATGCACGCGCTGTCGAAAGCCGTGACGGGCTCCGCGGTGGCGGCGATTCCCTGCGGCACGGACCTGCGTCAGATTCGCATGGATGTGGATGCCACGCGCATCGACGATCCGGTGCTGGCACAGGAGGTCGCCGACTTCACGCACGACTGCTACGGGCCGTCGCGCGCCAAGCTGTTCATGAACCGGCCGACGCTCTCCGACGAGCAAATGAACGACGTCACCTGGATCGGGTCGAGTTACTTCCTCGACACGCCCGGCTTCTATGACACCTATCGCGCCAAGACCCCACGCACGGCCTGGCCCTACGACGCGACCCGCGATGCGGGGCTGGCACAGGTGGACAGCGGCGGCGGCTATCCGTCCTGCCGGCAGTGGTGGGCCGATGGCGGCCAGGGACTGCGCAGCCGGCTGCTGGCACAGGTCGACCCGGACCTGCTGACCCGCATCGGGCGCTGGGTGGGCTTCCTGTCGCAGAGCGAGGTCAATGACTCGGTGATCCGCGCCGTCGTCTCACCGCGGCAGCAGAAGATGAACCAGGGCGCCGTCTACACCGACTACGGCGGCCAGATCGACAAGACGCTGCCGAACATCGTCACGCGCGGCGCGAGCGACCTGGGGCTGACCGTCGGCTCGCTGGGCTTCTTTCCGGCGATGGACGTGGTGCGCCAGGCGCTGCCGATGGTGCTGACCATGCTCAAGATGGCGCTCGTCATCTGCATCCCACTGGTGCTGCTGATCGGCACCTACGACCTGAAGACGGTGGTGACGGTGAGCTGCGTCCAGTTCGCGCTGTTCTTCGTGGACTTCTGGTTCCAGCTCGCGCGCTGGATCGACAGCACGATCCTGGA
>JAFEFD010000214.1 GCA_018240765.1 Pseudomonadota bacterium
ACATGAATCGCATTTCGCTGTCCGCCGCCGGTTTCTACGCCACGCCGAAACTCGAGGTCGACGCGCTCGGCCGTGGCCGGCCGTTCTACTATTTCGCGTATGGGGCGGCGTGCACCGAAGTCGTCGTCGACACGCTGACCGGCGAGCATCGCATGACCCGCGTGGACATCGTGCACGACGTCGGCAAGTCGCTCAATCCCGCCATCGACATGGGCCAGATCGAAGGCGGCTTCATCCAGGGCGCCGGCTGGTTGACCAGCGAGGAACTGTGGTGGGACGCCAGGGGCCGCATCGCCACGCACGCGCCGTCGACCTACAAGATTCCGGCGTGTAGCGACGTGCCGCCGCATTTCGACGTGCGCATCTACGAACGCGGCATCAACGTCGAAGAAGGCGTTTATCGCTCCAAGGCCGTCGGCGAGCCACCGTTGATGCTGGCGATATCGGTGTTGTACGCGCTGAAGGATGCGGTGTCGGCCATCGGCGGTTATCGTCGTGCCGCGGTGCTCGATGCGCCAGCCACGCCCGAGGCAGTATTGATGGCGGTGGAGGAAATGAAACGCGCCGTTGCCGCGCGGACATCCCACGCAATGCCTGTCGAATCCGAATCGGCGACCACGGCATGAGGATGCCGCCGCGGTGAACAACGCGGCGTTCTGGCGTGCGGTGCTGCAACGGCTCGATGCCGGCTCGCCGCTGTTCGTCGCACTCGTCGTCGCCAACACGCGCGGTTCGCCGGGCACGTTCGGCGCGCGCATCCTGATCGATGCGGACGGCAATACGCTGGGCACCATCGGCGGCGGCATCATGGAAGCCAACCTCATTCGCGCGGCGCGCGACGGATTGCGCGCGGGCAAGGTCGCGCCGCCGTCACTGGAACGCCTGGAACATCGCAACAAGCCGGGCACCGCGCATCCGTCCGGACTGATCTGCGCCGGTGAGCAGACCAATCTGCATTGCTGGCTGAAGCCCGATCGCGACGCCACGACTATCCGCGCCTTTTGCGCCGCGCTCGCCGCCGACAACGGCATGCCCGCGACGCTGCAAATCGACGCCGACGGCCTGCGCGTCGTAACAGGTGACGATGCAGGTGCAGGCATGCGTGTGCTGCATGAAGGCGCGCGTTGGTGCTATCGCGAAAGCAGCGTGAATCCCGCACGCCTCGTCATCGTCGGCGGAGGCCACTGCGGCAAGGCGCTGGCGCGGCTCGCCGCGGATGTCGGCTATCACGTCGAAGTTTTCGATACCCGCGCCGACGCACTCGGCAGCGACGCCGAATGGCCGACCGATGTGCGCCGCCATCGGCTTGCCGATTACGTCGATCTGCCGGCGCGGTTGTGCTGGCCTGCGCTCACCACGGTCGCCGTCATGACCGCCGCGATCACTCAGGACATCGCCGCGCTGGCCGCACTCGCCGACGTGGGCCTGCGCTGGCTCGGCGTCATGGGCAGCGCCGCCAAGATCCACGAAATTCGCGCGCAACTCGCCGCGCGCGGCATCGCGCAAGCACGCATCGACGCCATCCACGGCCCGATCGGATTGCCGATGAAAAGCGACACGCCGCCGGAAATCGCCGTCAGCATCATGGCGCAGTTGCTTGCGAACCGGCGGGCCATGCGCTGACTGCCACCGGCCATGGCCAAGGGTCGCCGGCGCGGCTAGCATTCGATACAACGAAGCAACAGGGGGACAAACCATGACCAACGCCGCCGCGGCGACTGCTGATCGCGATTTCATCGCACGCTACTTCCGCCTCGCGGAGGAGGGCACGAACTACCGCCGGGAAATCATCGGCGGCGTGACGACGTTCCTGGCCATGGCCTACATCCTGTTCGTCAATCCGGCGATCCTCGGCGCGGCGGGCATGGACAAGCCGGCGTTGTTCACCGCCACGGCGCTGGCCGCGATCGTCGGCTGCCTGCTGATGGCGTTCATCGCGCGCTATCCGGTCGCGGTCGCGCCGAGCATGGGGCTGAACGCATTCTTCGCCTACACCGTGGTGCTCGGCATGGGCATGAGTTGGCAGACTGCGCTGGTCGGCGTGTTGCTGTCGGGCATCGTGTTCGTGCTCATCACGCTGTTCAAGCTGCGCGAGGCGATCCTCGACGCGATCCCTGCGGATCTGAAACTCGCCGCGGCGTGCGGCATCGGCCTTTTCATCGCCTTCATCGGATTCGAAAACGCCGGTATCGTCGTTGCCAGCAAAGCCACCTTGGTCGCGCTGGGGCATCTGAGCGTGCCTGGCACGTTGCTGACGCTGTTCGGCCTCGCGGTATCGACCGCACTGCTGTTGCGCCGCGTGCCGGGCGCGATCTTTTTCGGCATGCTCGCGACCGCCTGCCTCGGCGTCGCGACCGGCGTCATCGCCGCGCCGACCGGCATCGTCGACCAGGTTCCGAGCCTCGCGCCGCTGTTCGGCGTCGCCATCGAACGCATCGTCGCCGATCCTGCCGGCGTGTTCAGCGCGAACATGCTGGTCGTCGTGCTGACATTCCTGTTCGTCGAATTTTTCGACACCGCCGGCACGCTGATGGCCGTGGCGAGCAAGGCCGACCTGCTGGAAAACAACAAGCTGAAACGCGCCGGCCGGGCGCTGTTTGCGGATTCATCGTCGATCGTGTTTGCGGCGATTCTCGGCAGTTCGCCGACCACGGCCTACATCGAATCGGCTGCTGGCGTTGCGTCCGGCGCGCGCACCGGGCTGTCCACGCTGGTGGTCGCCGCGTTATTCGCACTGGCGCTGTTCTTCTCGCCGCTGCTCGCCGTGGTGACCGCCAACGTGACCGCGCCGGCGCTGATCATCGTCGGCGTGCTCATGATTTCGTCGCTCGGTGAAATCCAGTGGACGAAACTCGAAATCGCGGTGCCCGCGTTCCTGACCATGATTTGCATGCCGCTGACCTATTCCATCGCCAATGGCATCGCCCTGGGACTGGTCGCCTATCCGGTCACGATGCTTGTAGCCTGGCGCCGCCGCGAGCTGCACCCGATGATGGTTGTCCTTTTTGTGCTGTGCGTGTTGTACTTTGCGTATCTGGCCTAGGCAACGCGAGGGCATGACATGGGACAACTGACCACACACGTGCTCGACACGCATGCCGGCAAGCCGGCGGCGGGCATGGCCATCGACCTGTTCGCGGTCACTGGCGAATCGCGCGTGCCGCTCAAGTCCGCGACGACAAATGCGGATGGTCGCCTCGATGGCCCGTTGCTGACCGGCGCCGCGTTCGCAAGCGGCGTCTACGAACTGGATTTCCACGCCGGTGACTATTTCCGCGCACGTGGCGTGACGCTGCCGCAACCGGCGTTCCTTGATCGCATCACCATACGTTTTGGCATCAGTGATACGAACGCGCACTACCATGTGCCGCTGCTGGTGACGCCGTGGAGCTACAGCACCTATCGCGGGAGCTGAAAAATGGATTTCAACATCGACAGTTGGCTGAATCTCGTGATCCGCTGGTTCCACGTCATGGCGGGCATCATGTGGATCGGCACGTCGTTCTTCTTCATCTGGCTCGACAACGTCCTGCAGCCCGAGCCCGAAGGCGGCAAGGGGCACGTCGGCAAGGCGTGGCTGTTCCACGGCGGCGGTTTTTACCAGGTCGAAAAATCGCTGGTTGCGCCGGCGTCGATCCTGAATTCGCTGCACTGGTTCAAGTGGGAAGCGTACGTGACGTGGCTGTCGGGATTCGCGCTGCTGATCGTGGTGTACTGGTGGCGCGCCGATTTGTACATGATCGACCCGACCGTGGCGAACCTGAGCGTCGCCCAATCCATCGGCATCGGCCTCGGCGCGCTGGTCGTCGGCTGGCTGGTGTACGACGGCCTGTGGCGCGCTCTGGGCGAGCGCGCGCCGAAGCTGGCGCTGGGCATTTCGCTGGCGCTGTATGTCGCAGTGGCCTACGCGCTCACGCACCTGCTGAGCGGGCGCGCCGCATTCATGATGAGCGGTGCGATGCTCGGCACGATCATGGCCGCGAACGTGGCCATGGTCATCATGCCGAACCAGCGCAAGATGTACGCCGCGGCGACGGCCGGCGGCGAGGCCGATCCACGTTTGAGCTATCAGGCCAAGCGCCGTTCGACGCACAACAACTACCTGACCTTGCCGGTCATCTTCATGATGATCAGCAATCATTTTTCGATGACCTGGGGCCATGCCATGAACTGGCTGGTCCTGGTGGCCATGTTCGTGGTCGGCATTGGCGTCGATCATTTCCTCAACAGCCGCGACAAGGGCAACAAGGGCGTCGGTTACGCGGCACTGGCCGCGGCATGCGCGGTGCTCTTCGCCGCGATCGTGTTCACTGCCGCGCGCGCGCCATCGGCGCCGACGGCGGATGCGGCAACGACCAACGCGCCGGTTGCGTTCGCGTCCGTGCAAGGCATCTTTGCCACGCGCTGCGTGGAATGCCATTCGGTGCATCCGACGTCGAAACTGTTTCCCATTGCGCCGAACGGCATGAAGTTCGACACGCCAGCCGAAATCAAGCTGGCGGCAGCGAAGATCAAGCTGATGGCGATCGACACCAACGCGATGCCGCTGGGCAACCTGACCCAGATGACCGCCGATGAGCGCGCGACGCTGGCCGCGTGGCTCGCGCAAGGCGCACCGATTCCGTCCGCCATGACAGCGCGGTAGGATGGCGAACATGCAAGCCAGACCATCCCAATCATCCGATCGAACCGGCACGACGATGGCGAATCCACGTTACGCGTTTCCGCCCGGCGGGCTGCCGTCGCAAACCCAACGCACGGTTGATCGCGCGACGTTCACCACCGCCTACGCGCTGATCCCGCGCGGCGTGATGCGTGACATCGTCACCAGCAACCTGCCGCACTGGACGAACACCCGTGCGTGGATCCTGGCGCGGCCGCTTTCTGGCTTTGCCGAAACCTTTGCGCAGTACGCGGTGGAAGTCGAATCCGGCGGCGGCAGCGACCGGCCCGAACCCGACGCGCGCGCCGAGGGCGTGCTGTTCGTCGCCGACGGCGAGCCGACACTGACGCTCGATGGCAAGCGGCACGCACTGCGCCCCGGCAGCTATGCGTTCATCCCGCCGGGCGCGGACTGGCAGCTGCATAACCATGCCGCCATGCCGGCGCGCTTCCACTGGATCCGCAAGGCGTACGAACCCGCCGATGGCATCGCGCCGCCGACAGCCTTCGTCAGCCATGACGACGACGTGCCGCTCGATGTCATGCCCGATTGCAACGAGGCGTGGGCGACCACGCGCTTCGTTGAACCCGACGACCTGCGTCACGACATGCACGTCAATATCGTGACCTTCAAGCCGGGCGG
>JAFEFD010000215.1 GCA_018240765.1 Pseudomonadota bacterium
CACCTGGGCTGGTATGCCAAGGACAGGCCGGAAAACACGGCATTCCGCGCCATCGTGAATCGTGCGGAATCCGCGCGCGAGCAGTTGCGTTTGACGCGCGATTATTTTGCCGCGTTGGCGGCGGATTTGCCGATCGCAGCGTAGCCGTTTAGACGTCCAATTCTGAACCCCCGCACAACGCCGTGGCGGCGCTGCTGCAAAGCATGGCCGTGCGTTGTATGATGCGCGGCTGTTTCCCATTCCCCTTGCAGGTATTGAGCGCGATGAGCAGTTATCTCTTCACTTCCGAATCCGTGTCCGAAGGCCATCCGGACAAGGTCGCCGACCAGATTTCCGACGCCGTCCTCGACGCGATCCTCGCGCAGGACAAGCGCGCGCGCGTGGCCTGCGAGACCATGGTCAAGACCGGCGTCGCCATCGTCGCCGGCGAAATCACCACCAGCGCGTGGAT
This sequence comes from Pseudomonadota bacterium, assembly GCA_018240765.1. Classification (GTDB taxonomy): domain Bacteria; phylum Pseudomonadota; class Gammaproteobacteria; order Xanthomonadales; family Rhodanobacteraceae; genus Rudaea. The sequence goes on from JAFEFD010000215.1 coordinate 452, forward strand.
CGACCTGGAAGCGCTGACCCGCAAGGTCATTCTCGACATCGGCTACAACTCCTCGCAAGTCGGCTTCGACGGCGCCACCTGCGGCGTGCTCAACCTCATCGGCAAGCAGTCGCCCGACATCAACCAGGGCGTGGATCGCAAGAAGCCCGAGGAACAAGGCGCCGGCGACCAGGGCCTGATGTTCGGCTACGCCTGCACCGAGGCGCCGGAATTCATGCCCGCGCCGATCTACTACTCGCATCGCCTGGTCGAGCAGCAGGCCAAGGTGCGCAAGGCCGGCAAGCTGGCGTGGCTGCGCCCGGATGCGAAGTCGCAGGTCACGCTGCGCTACGACAGCGCGCACAAGGTGACCGGCCTCGACGCCGTCGTCCTGTCCACCCAGCATGATCCGCAGATCAAGCACGCCGACCTCGTCGAAGGCGTGCGTGAACTCATCCTCAAGCCCGTGCTGCCGAAGAAGTGGCTCGACGCGCTGCCACGGAACAAGGTGCACATCAACCCGACCGGCAAGTTCGTGATCGGCGGTCCGGTCGGCGATTGCGGCCTGACCGGACGCAAGATCATCGTCGATACCTACGGCGGCATGGCCCGCCACGGCGGCGGTGCGTTCTCGGGCAAGGATCCGTCCAAGGTCGACCGCTCGGCCGCCTACGCCGCGCGCTACGTGGCCAAGAACATCGTTGCTGCCGGCATCGCCGAGCGTTGCGAGGTGCAGGTGTCCTACGCGATCGGCGTGGCGCACCCGACGTCGATCTCGGTGACGACGTTCGGCACCGGCAAGATCAGCGACGACAAGATCGAAAAACTGATCCGCAAGCACTTCGACTTGCGCCCCTACGGCATCCTGCAGATGCTCGACCTCATTCACCCGATGTACCAGCTCACCGCCGCCTACGGCCACTTCGGCCGCAAGCCGCACAAGGTCAGCTACAAGGACGCCAAGGGCAAAACCCAGACCGCGACCGCGTTCTCGTGGGAGAAGACCGACCGTGCCGATGCACTGCGCGCGGATGCTAAGATCAAGTAATCCAAGGCGTCATTCCGGCATGGATTGCCGGAATCCGGAAATCAGGGATGATATGCACTCAATGGGCCGCGCAATGCGGCCCGTTTTCGTTTGACCGCTACAATTCGCCCATG
>JAFEFD010000216.1 GCA_018240765.1 Pseudomonadota bacterium
ACGGCGACGCGGCGCAGGGCAAGATCATCGAGCCGGGCATTGTGCTGATCGACCGCGGCCTGAGTCAGCGCCAGCAGCTTTTCCGCGGCGTCGGCAGCGTGCGCGGCGACCGCATGCTGGCGTTCAAGATATTGATAGCGCCGTGCGAGCAGACGCACCTGGTTCGCGGCCAGCCATTCCTGCCAGGCGATGTCGTGGCGCACCTGTTCGGCGTTGGCGCGTGCCGCGGCAACGCGACTGTGGCGCGTGAGCAGGGCGGCAATGTCGAAACCGGCGCTGAGATTAAAAGCGCTGACCACGCCCGTGCCATCCGGATCGTCCACGTTGATGCCGACGCTCGGATCGGGCAACAAGCCTGCAGCAAACACCTGCGCGTCGGCAACATCGGCCTGCGCGCGCAACGCTTGCAGATCCGGACTCGCGACAATGGCGACGTCCGCCAGTTGCAGGTCGTCCCACGGTCCCTGCGGCGGAATCGGCAGCGGCGCGAGGCGCGGCGCCTTGATCTGCGCTGCGGTTTGCGCAATACCCGACGCATCGGCAGGTTTGGCTTCCTGCAGCGGGCGCGGGTGGTAGAGCGCGCAGCCGCCGAGCGCGGCAAGGCCGAGCAGCCAGGTGCCGCGCGGACGTCGCATCAGTGCGGCCGCTCGCCGACGACGAGTACCGTAAAGCTGCCCTCGACGACGGCGGGCCACGGATGTGGATTCGTCTTGGTGGGCGCCGGCCGCGATCCGAACTTTGCCGCGACCGTGAAGATGCGATTGCCGTCTGTATCCAGTGCCATCGTTCGCGCACTCTCTTGTGTGGGGACGTTCGCGATCACGGAGTAATGATCAGGGTCGTCCTCGTGCGCGACGGTCAGCGTGCCGTCGTGGCCGTTGCTGCTGTACACGAGGTTGCGCGTCGGGTCGAATCCGGCGGCATCGGGGCCTTCGCCAATCGCGACACTCGCCACGGACTTGCCCGATTGCGCATCGGTCACCGCCATGTTGCGGTTCTGGCAGACCGAGAACAGGCGATGATGCGCGACGTCGATGGCCAGGCCGGAAGGCTCCTCGCAATCGGCGAGTTTCCATAGCGCGGTGACCTTGTTCGTCGCCGAATCGATGCGCGCCAGTTGCGCGGTGTCTTCGATGTTGACGTAAACATTTCCGGCGCCGTCGCTGGCAGCGAACTCGGGCTTGCCCGAAAGCGGAATCTTCGCAATCAATTTGCCCGCCGCCGGATCAACGACGCTGGCTTCGTTGCTGCGGCCGTCGAAGGCGAACAGATGCTTGCTCGCCGAATCGTAGATCAGCGCGTCCGGATTCTTGCCGTCGACTGGAATCGTGCGCAACACCTTCGACGTGGCCAGGTCGAATTCGGTCAGCGTATCCGCACGGCCATTGCTGGTGTAGCCGCGGCCCAGTTTCGGCACGAGGGCGATGCCGTGCACGCCGTCGGTGCCGTGTATCGTCGCCACGATCTTGCCGTTGTCGGCATCGAGCACAAGCACGCGGTCGGAGCGGCCGACGTAGAGCCGGTGGCCGTCGGCGGAATAGGTCAGGTAATCCCAGCCGCCGGACTGGCCGATGGCATGGCGTTGCACGACAGTGTAATTCGGCGCGGCCGCGAAGGCGGCGACAGGGAGGATGAAGCCGAGCGCAAGCACGAGAGGGTTGCGGTGCACGGGGTACTCCGGATTTCTAGTCGTCGGGCGGCCAGTGTAGGCATCCCGCGTTACGGAATTCCAAACGGCGGAGCTCAGTGGTCGCGTTGCAGGGCGTAGTCCGCCAGTGCCGCCAGCGCGTCACGCGCGGCAGAATGGGGCAAAGTGGACAATGCCGCTTTTGCCGCATCGGCGTATTCCTGCGCACGCGTGCTGGCGCGCTTCACCGCACCGGAATCGCGGATCGCGGCGAGGATGCCGTCGAGCGCATCCAGCCCACCGGTTTCGATGGCGTGGCGGATCGGCGCGGCTTGCGCCGGATCAAAGCGTTCGAGCGCATAGATCAGCGGCAAGGTGACCTTGCCCTCGGCGAGGTCGTCGCCGATGTTCTTGCCGAGCGTGCCGGCGTCCGAAACATAGTCGAGCACGTCGTCGGCGATCTGGAAGGCGAAACCCAGGTTCAATCCGTAATCCGCCAG
>JAFEFD010000217.1 GCA_018240765.1 Pseudomonadota bacterium
GCGCTGAAGAAATCCCTGCCGGAACTGGGCGTGATCACCGACGTGGCGCTCGACCCGTTCACCACGCACGGTCAGGACGGATTGATCGACGAATCCGGCTATGTGGTCAACGACGAAACCGTCGCCGCCCTGGTCAAACAGGCGCTGTCGCATGCGCAAGCTGGCGCCGACATCGTCGCGCCATCGGACATGATGGATGGCCGCATCGGTGCGATCCGGCAAGCGCTGGAAGACGCCGGCCATATCCACACGCGCATCCTCGCCTACTCGGCGAAGTACGCATCGTCGTTCTACGGCCCGTTCCGCGACGCCGTGGGCTCCGCGGCCAAATTGGGAAAAGGCAACAAGTATACTTATCAGATGGATCCGGCGAATTCCGACGAAGCGTTGCGCGAAGTCGAACAGGATCTTGCCGAAGGCGCGGACATGGTGATGGTCAAGCCCGCGATGCCGTATCTGGACGTCGTGCGCCGGGTGAAGGAACGCTTCGGCGCACCGACCTTCGCCTATCAGGTCAGCGGCGAATACGCGATGCTCAAGGCGGCGATCCTCAACGGCTGGCTGGACGAGCGCGCCTGCGTGCTCGAGGCGTTGACCGGCATCAAGCGCGCAGGCGCCGATGCGATCCTGACCTATTTCGCGCTGCAAGCCGCGTCGTGGCTGCGCGAATGAGCGATCCGACATTCGCCGTCTTCGGCCATCCGATCGAACACTCGCTGTCACCGCGCATCCACGCGGCATTCGGCAAACAGCTGGGGATTCCACTTCAATACACGGCAATCGACGCGCCGCCAGCAACGTTCGCCGCGCAGTTGCAGGCATTCGACGGGTGCGGTGCGAACGTCACTTTGCCGAACAAGCAGTCCGTGTTGCCACTGTGCGCGGAGCTATCGGATTTCGCGCGCCGCGTCGGCGCGGTCAACACGCTCACGCGCCGCCTCGACAAGCACTGGCGTGGCGACAACACCGACGGCGCTGGCCTGGTGCGCGACATCACCCAGCGCCACGGTCTGGATCTGCGCGAGCGCCGCGGCCTGATCCTTGGCGCCGGTGGCGCGGCGCGTGCAGCCGCGTTTGCCCTGCTCGACGCGGGCGTCGCGCAACTGACCATCGTCAACCGCACGCCGCAGCGCGCCGACGAACTCGCCGACGCGATCGGCGAGCCCGACCGCGTGCACACGCGTTATTGGGGCGATCTGGACACGATCGGCAATTTCGATTTGATCGTGAACGCCACCTCCGCCGGCCACGCGCCCGCGTCTCTGCAACTGCCCTTCGCAATCGTCGCGCCGCGCGCGCTGTGCTACGACCTGTCGTATGGCCTTGCCGCCAGCGCATTCCTGGCCTGGGCACGCGCCGCGAAGGCCGGATATGTCCACGATGGCTTGGGCATGCTGGTCGAGCAGGCCGCCGAGTCGTTCGCGATCTGGCATGAACAACGCCCCGATACGGATCCGGTCTATGCCGAATTGCGCGGCGAACTGCCGCTGCACGCGAGCGATTGATGGATTGCCGAGCCGGCTGCGGCGCCTGCTGCATCGCGCCGTCGATTTCCTCGCCGATCCCAGGCATGCCGAACGGCAAACCCGCCGGCGTGCGTTGCATCCAGTTGGACGAAACCAATCGCTGCAAACTGTTCGGCAAGCCCGAGCGCCCGGAAGTCTGTCGGCGCCTGAAACCGGAACCGGCGATGTGCGGCGCGAATCGTGATGAAGCGCTGGCCATATTGACGCGGATGGAAATCGCTAGCGCGCCGCGTTGAGATACTCGTCCTTCAGTTTCACGTAATGCTTCGCCGAGTAATACAACGCCTCGATTTGCGCGGCGTCGAGCTTGCGCACGCAACGCGCGGGATTGCCCATCCACAGTTCGCCTTCGCCGACGATCTTGCC
>JAFEFD010000218.1 GCA_018240765.1 Pseudomonadota bacterium
AAGCTTGGGCAGCGGTCGCGTGCGATTGCGTGCTACAGGCAGGCCGCTGTCCTGAACCCGAGCTGGCTGCCGCCCCACCTGAATCTCGGATCGATTTTCCTGCGCACGTCCGATGCGGCTGCGGCAGAAAAAAGCTATCGGGATGCCATACGCCTGGCGCCGGAGTCCGCAGAAGCCTGGATCGGATTGGGATGCGCGCTGGATGAACAGAAATCCCCTGAGGTGGAAGCTGTACTGCGGAAAGCGTTGGCGCTTGATCCGCATCATTTCGGCGCGATTTCGCGCCTTGCTCAATGGCTACGAGGGCATGGACGGGCATGCGACGCCATTGATCTGTTGACAGTTGAACTCGCGGCAAACTCAACGCATGCGAAGTTGCTGGCGGAATTGGCGCAGATCTATGCCGATGTCGGTGATGTGCTATCGGCGCATGCGACCTATCGCCGACTGCTGGATTTGACGCCTACGGACTGGGACAACTGGAGCGGCATGTTGCGCACGCTCAATTTCGTCTCTACTGGCGACGTGGATATGGTCTACGCGGAACACCAGCGTTTCGGCGAGGCCGTGGCGCGCGCGCTTGGCAGACCGAAGCCAGCGTCTCCGCCACATGCGCGGCAGCGCCTCAAGCTGGGTTACGTCTCCGCCGACTTTCGGTCCCACTCGATGGCTTGTTTCATCGAGCCGGTGTTACGTTTTCACGATCGCCAAGAGTTTGAGGTGCACTGTTTTTACAACTATCCGACCGGAGATGAATTGACGCGGCGGCTGGCTGTTCAGGCTGATCATTGGCACGACATAGCAGGACTAAATGATGAGAGCGTTGCGCAGAGGATTCGCGACAATGGCATCGACTTGTTGGTCGATTTGTCGGGACACACGGTGGGAAATCGTATGGGCGTATTTGCGCGTAAGCCGGCGCCGTTGCAATTCACCTGGCTGGGCTACCTTTGTACTACCGGCCTGGCAACGATGGACTACCGCATATGCGATGCCTATACCGACCCGTTTGGCGCGCCGGCCGTTCCCGAAGCTGAAACGCTTGCTCGTTTGCCGCACAGCCAGTGGTGTTACCAGCCGCAGGCGGAGTTACCGCTGGCATCCACGCTGCCGATGCTGCGGAACGGTTTTCTGACCCTCGGGTCGTTCAATCACGAAATCAAATTGAATGAGGCCGTGATACGCGCGTGGATGGAATTGTTGCGGGCCGTGCCGGACAGTCGGCTGCGCATCTTTGGAGTAACCACCGACATCCTGGATCGCCGGATACGCGAGGTCTGCCGTGCTCTGGATATAGCTGGCGAACGGGTCGAGGTCCGTGGCCGGGTGGAAATTGAGCGCTACTTCGCCCTTTACGGGGAAGTCGATGTTGCGCTCGACACATTTCCGTTCAATGGCGGTACAACCACGTGCGATGCGCTAATCATGGGTGTACCCACAGTCGCCGTTGCTGGTGCCCGGGCACTGGCGCGTGGCGGTGTCAGCTTGTTGAGCAATATCGCTTTGACGAACTGGATCGCGGACTCGCCGCGGGAAATCGTGGACGTGGTGAAGGCGCAAATTGCTGATCCACACGCATTGGCGCAACTACGCGCAGAATTGCCTGCGCGCATGCGGGCTTCGCCATTGATGGACGCGCCGCGCTTTACCCAAGATTTGGAAGCTCTGTATCGGAGTGCTTGGCAGCAGTCGGGTGCTGCATGAGGCAGCGGACTTAACCCCGGAACGGAATCATCCGCCACCACCAGTGCGGGTGCCTGGGCCAGTTGCCGGCGAAGTAGGGGTGGTTCGGATAGTTGAGCTTGAGCACGCGCTCGGCGTCGGCGGCGAGCTTGTCCTGGCCGAGTTTCTTGTAGGCGATGACCTGGATCGCCAGCGCATCGGCGACGGCCGGCGTGCGCTGGTATCGTTCGATGATGTCCTTGGCCCGGTTCGCGGCGGCCACGTAGGCGCCTTCGCGCAGGTAGAACTCGGCGATGTTGAGCTGGCCACGCGCGAGGATGTTGCGCAGGTAGACCATGCGCTGGCGGGCGTCGTCGGAATAGCGGCTGTCCGGGAAGCGCGTGAGCAGGTCGTTGAAATCCTCGAACGATTGCAACGTATGCGCCTGGTCGCGCTTGCTCATGTCCTGGTTGGCGTAGCGGTCGAGGAAGCCACGGTCGCGGTCGAAGTTGATCACGCCGCGCAGGTAGTAGGCGTAGTCGACATGTTTTTGCGCCGGGTAGGTCTTGATGAAGCGATTGATCGTCGAATAGGCGTCTTCGCGCTTGTCGCTCTTGTACTGGGCGTAGGCGAGGTCCAGCGTCGCCTGCTCGGTGTAGGCGCCAAACGGAAAGCGCGCGATCAGGCGCTGGTCATACTGGATCGCCTTGCTCAGGTTGCCGTCTTCCAGCGCGGCCTTGGCGACCGAATACATCTGGTCGACCGGCAGGGTCTCGGTGGCATCTTTCTTCGCCTCGCCGCGATGGCAGGAGGCGAGCAGGACCGCGAACAGGATCAGGCCGAGCCTGGACAAGCTGACGAATCGCATGGGGGGTGAGGTTTTCGCTGGGGTAAACCGCGATAATAGCGGATTCGTGTTAGAAGAATGAAAAACCCCGCCAGGGCATTCAGCATGGACCGAACCCAAATGAGCGCAAGCGTCCCGATGGACGCGGCAGGACGCCGCCTCGACCAGGCGCTGGCCGGCATGTTCCCGGAATTCTCAAGGTCCCGGCTGACCGCCTGGATCAAGTCCGGCGACGTGCGCGTGGACGGTGAAATCGCGCTGCCACGCCAGATCGTGCGCGGCGGCGAGAAAGTGGTCCTGCGCGCCGAACTCGCGCCCGAAGTGGCCATGGCGCCGGAAGCGATTGCGTTGGATATCCGCTACGAGGATGCCGACGTCATCGTCGTCAACAAGCCGGCGGGCCTGACCGTGCATCCGGGCGCCGGCCAGCCGTCCGGAACCTTGCAGAACGCGTTGCTGCATCATGATCCGGAACTGGCGAAAATCCCGCGCGCCGGCATCGTGCATCGCCTGGACAAGGACACGTCCGGCGTGATGGTCGTCGCGCGGTCGTTGCGCGCGCACACGGCCCTGGTCGAGCAGTTGCAGGCGCGCGACATGCACCGCCAGTACGTGGCCATCGTGTACGGATCGATGATCGCCGGTGGCAGCGTGGATGCGCCGATCGGCAGGCACCCGCGCGACCGGTTGCGGCAGGCCATTGTCGAGGAACCTGCGGGCAAGCGTGCGGTCACTCATTACCGGGTGCGCGAACGTTTTCGCGCGCATACGCTCGTCGAATGCCGCCTGGAAACCGGGCGCACCCACCAGATTCGCGTGCACATGGCGCATGTGAAGCATGCGTTGGTTGGCGACCAGACCTACGGCGCCGGATTGAAGTTGCCCAAGGCCGCGACGCCGGAGTTGGCCACTGCCATGCGCGATTTCCGGCGCCAGGCCTTGCACGCCGAAACCCTGGAATTCGCGCATCCGGCCGATCGCCGCGCGATTCGCGTCGAAGCGGAATTGCCCCCCGACATGCAGGCCCTGATCGCCGCGTTGCGGGCAGATTCGAAACAGCATGCGTGAGGCGACTGTCGTCCCTGACTGGCCCGCGCCGCCGCGTGTCCACGCGCTCACGACGACGCGGACGCTGCCCGGCAACTCGCTGCCGCCGTACGATGCGTTGAATCTTGGCCTGCGCAGTGGCGAGGACGAGTCCACCGTGCTCGCCAATCGTGCGCTGCTGGAACGGGCGTTCAACCTGCCGTCGCCGCCACGCTGGCTGCAACAGGTGCATGGTGATCGGGTCTTGCGGCTGACGCACGAAGTGCTGCCGGGCGAGCCGCAGGCTGATGCAGTGTTTACTTCCGAACCCGGCGTGGTGCTGGCGATCCAGACCGCGGATTGCCTGCCGATCCTGGTATGTGCTGCTGATGGCAGTGAGATCGCCGCGATCCACGCCGGTTGGCGCGGACTGGCCGCGGGCGTGATCGAATCCTGCGTGCACCGGCTGGCCACGCCGGCGTCGCGCCTGCTGGTCTGGCTCGGACCCGCGATCGGACCGGCGTCCTACGAAGTGGGTGAGGAGGTGCGTGCAGCGTTCGTCGAACGCGACCTTGCCGCAGATTCCGCCTTCACGGCCACGCGTCCTGGTCACTGGCATTGCGATTTGTACGCGCTGGCGCGGCGGCGATTGGGCGCGCTTGGCGTGACCAGAATCTACGGCGGCGGCCTGGATACCCTCGCCGATGCGCGGTTTTATTCCTATCGCCGCGACGGCGCGCGCAGCGGGCGCATGGCCAGTTTGATCTGGCTCAAGACGACGGCTGATTCAGCTTGAAAAAAGCGGCCATGAGCCGCATAAATCCCGCATCTTGCGGCTTTCGCCGCGTTCCATTTTCGGGGTATCCCAATGCGGATGGACAAACTCACTTCGCGCTTCCAGCAGGCGTTGGCCGATGCGCAATCGCTCGCCGTCGGGCGCGACAACAACATGCTCGAACCCGCGCACCTGATGGCCGCGCTGCTCGACCAGCAGGGCGGCTCGACCGTGCCGTTACTCGCACAGGCCGGCCTCAACGTGCCCAGCCTGCGCACGCGCATTGGCCAGGCGCTGGACAAGCTGCCGAAGGTCGCTGGACAGGAGGGCAACATCAATGTCTCCAACGACCTGACGCGCCTTCTGAATCTGACCGACAAGCTCGCGCAACAGCGCGGCGATGCCTTCATCGCCAGCGAATTGTTCGTGCTTGCTGCGCTCGACGACAAGGGTGAGGTCGGGCGCGCGTTGAAGGATTCCGGCGCGAACAAGGCGAACCTGGAAAGCGCCATCGAACGCATGCGCGGAGGCGAAAAAGTGGAAAACGAAAATGCCGAGGACCAGCGTCAGGCGCTGGAAAAATACACCATCGACCTGACCGCGCGTGCGGAGAAATCCAAGCTCGATCCCGTGATCGGTCGCGACGAGGAAATCCGCCGCGTCATCCAGGTGCTGCAGCGGCGTACCAAGAACAATCCGGTGTTGATCGGCGAGCCAGGCGTGGGCAAGACCGCAATCGTGGAAGGTCTGGCCCAGCGCATCGTCAACGGCGAGGTTCCGGAAGGGCTCAAGAACAGGCGCGTGCTGTCGCTCGACATGGGCGCGCTGATCGCCGGCGCGAAATTCCGCGGCGAATTCGAGGAACGTCTGAAAGCCGTGCTGAAAGACCTCGCGAAAGAGGAAGGCAACATCATCCTGTTCATCGACGAGCTGCACACGATGGTCGGTGCCGGCAAGGCCGAAGGCTCGATGGATGCAGGGAACATGTTGAAGCCTGCGCTCGCGCGCGGCGAGTTGCATTGCATCGGCGCGACCACGCTCGACGAATACCGCAAATACATCGAGAAGGATGCGGCATTGGAACGCCGCTTCCAGAAAGTCTTCGTCGGGGAACCGAGCGTGGAAGACACGATTGCGATTTTGCGTGGACTGAAGGAACGCTATGCCGTGCACCACGGCGTGGAGATCACCGACCCCGCCATCGTCGCGGCGGCGACGCTGTCGAATCGCTACATTACCGACCGCCAGTTGCCGGACAAGGCCATCGATTTGATGGACGAAGCGGCGTCGCGCATCCGCATGGAAATCGATTCCAAGCCGGAAGAACTCGATCGCCTGGAACGCCGCCTGATCCAGTTGAAGATCCAGCGCGAGGCATTGAAGAAGGAAAAGGACAAGGAATCCAGGCAGCGCCTCGCCGACCTGGAAGCCGACATCGCCAAGCTCGACCGCGAGTTCTCCGATTTGAACGAAGTCTGGAAAGCGGAAAAGGCGGCCGTGCAGGGCACGACGAAGATCAAGGAACAGATCGAAGCCTTGCGCGGCGAAATCGAGTCGGCGCAACGGCATGGCGATCTGGCGAAAGTCGCGGAAATCCAGTACGGGAAAATTCCACAATTGGAAAAACAGCTAGCCGCGGCGCAGGAAGCCGAAGCGAAAGGCTTCAAGCTCCTGCAGCAGCGCGTGACCGCCGAGGAAATCGCGCAGGTTGTCGCGCGCTGGACCGGCATTCCCGTGTCGAAGATGCTCGAAGGCGAGCGCGAGAAATTGCTGCGCATGGAAGACGAACTGCATAAGCACGTGGTCGGCCAGGACGAAGCCGTGCATGCGGTTGCGGACGCGATCCGGCGCTCGCGCGCGGGGTTGTCCGATCCGAACCGCCCGAATGGCTCGTTCCTGTTCCTTGGGCCCACCGGCGTGGGCAAGACCGAATTGTGCAAGGCGCTCGCGGAATTCCTGTTCGACTCGACCGAGGCGCTGGTGCGCATCGACATGAGCGAGTTCATGGAGAAGCACTCCGTTGCGCGCCTGATCGGCGCGCCGCCGGGCTA
>JAFEFD010000219.1 GCA_018240765.1 Pseudomonadota bacterium
GCGAGCTTGCCGTGCGCTCGCGCGTAGACGACCTTGCCGTTGTCGATGACGCCGACCGCAATGCCCGGCAGGTGGTAGCGCTCGACCACGGCATCGACGATGCGATCGTAATCGGACGCCGGGTTCTGCTCGCCGGCGCATGCCGCGCCTGCGCAGCACGCCAGCGCGAACAACGCTAGGATGGATTTGCCCGGACGGTTCATGCGCTCTCCCACTGCTGCGCCGATCGCTCGTCGGCGATCATGTCATGAATGCTCTGGCGCCGCCGCACCACGGCGTAGCGGCCGTTGTCGGCCAGCACTTCGGCGGCGAGCGGCCGCGAATTGAACGTCGATGCCATCGATGCACCATACGCGCCAGTGGCCTTGATCATCAGCAGATCGCCGGCGGTGCACGGCGGCAACTCGCGATCGCGCGCGAAGATGTCACTGCTCTCGCACACCGGCCCGACCACATCGTAACGCTGCGGCGCGTCCGAGTCCGGCCCCAGCGGCACGATGTCGTGCCAGGCGTCGTACAGGCTCGGGCGCACGAGGTCGTTCATCGCGGCATCCACGATCAGGAATTTGCGCTGCCCGCCGTGCTTGACGCGGATCACCCGCGTCAGCAGCAGGCCGGCTTCGGCGACCAGCCAGCGTCCAGGCTCGAGCAGGATGCGACCGTCGAAACCATCCAGTTCGCGGCGGATGACATCGACGTAATCCGCGATCGCGACCGGCGTGTCGTGGCCGGCGTGATAGCACACGCCCAGGCCGCCGCCGACATCGATGCTGCGGATCGTGTGTCCGTCTGCTTCGAGTTCGCGCCGGAATGTAGCGGCGCGTTGCAGCGCCGCGCGGATCGGACCGAGGCTGAGCATCTGCGAGCCGATGTGGACGTGCAGTCCGTCGAGGCGCAAATGCGTAAGCTGCGCGCTGTCCGCGAACCAACGCTGTGCCTCGTCGATCTCGACGCCGAACTTGTTTTCGGATTTGCCAGTGGAAATCTTCGCGTGCGTGCCGGCGTCGACATCGGGATTGATGCGCGCCGCGGCGTGCGCGATCACGTCGTGCTGCGCGGCGATGCGTTGCAACAGATGCAGCTCATCCGCCGACTCGACGTTGAAGCGGGCGATTCCGGCATCCAGCGCCTGTGCAATCTCGTCGGCGCTCTTGCCGACGCCGGAAAAAACGATGCGCTGCGCAGGGATGCCGGCGCACACGGCGCGCAGCATTTCGCCGGCGGAGACGATGTCGGCACCGAAGCCGGCGTCGGCCATCAACTGCAGGATCGCAAGATTGCTGTTGGCCTTGACCGCGTAGCACACCTGCGCGTCGAGTCCGTGCAATGCCGTGGTCAACGCGTGGATGCGTTGCCGGATCGCAGTTGCGGAATAAACGTGGCACGGCGTGCCGATGCGTTGCGCCAGTGCTTGCAGGTCGACGCCGTCGAAAGTCGTGTCAGCCATGGTGCGCCATGAATCCTCAATAACCCGCGGCGAGTCCGGCCGGACGCCGACGGTCGTTGGCGCCTTCGCGCCGGCCCGTCTTAGGGTCGATCAGGATCGCTTCGTCCGCGCCCATCGCATGGATCATCGTGAACTTGTAACCCATCGCCTCGAGCTGGCGTCGCGCTTGCGGCGTGAGCATGCCATCCTCGATCCAGACCTCGTCCGGATACCACTGCTGGTGCATGCGCGGCGCGTTCACCGCCTGCTGCACGTTCATGCCGTAATCAATGACATTGATGATGCTCTGCAGCGTGGTCGAGATGATCGTCGCATCGCCCGGACTGCCAGTCAGCAGGAATGGCTTGCCATCGCGCAGCACGATGGTCGGCGTCATCGAACTCAAGGGACGCTTGCCCGGTTCGACCTGGTTGACCTTGCCCTGCACCAGGCCCGCGGCATTCGCGACGCCGGGCTTGGAGGTGAAATCGTCCATCTCGTCGTTGAGGAAGAATCCGGTGTCGCCGGCGATCTGGCGCGTGCCGAACAGGAAATTGATCGTGTAGGTCACCGCGACTGCATTGCCATCCTTGTCGACCACCGAATAGTGTGTCGTGTGGTCACCCTCGGTCGCGCCGAGGTGGCCGGTGATTTGCGCCGACGGCGTGGCCTTGTCCGGAAGAATCGTTGCGCGCAATTTTTCCGCGTGCGCGGACGAGAGCAGCTCCTCGATCGGATTCTTCACGAACGCCGGATCGCCCAGATACGTGTTGCGGTCGGCGAACGCGCGGCGCTCGGCTTCGGCGAAATAGTGCACGGCTTCAACCGAACCATAACCCCACTCCGCGAACGGATACGGCTGGATGATCTGCGCGATCTCGCACAAGGTCGTGCCGCCGGAACTGGGTGGCGGCGCGGAAATGATGGTGTGATCGTGGTACGTGCACTGGATGGGCGTTTCCCATTGCACGGTGTAGTCGGCGAAATCCTGCAGCGCAAGAATCCCGCCGTTCGCTTCGCTGGCTGCAACCACGGCGCGCGCGATCGCGCCCTTGTAGAACGCATCGCTGCCGCCGACGGCGATCTGTTCAAGCGAATGCGAAAGATTTTTTTGCACCACACGCTCGCCGGCGACAAACGGTTTGCCGTGGTTGAGGAAGATCGCGGCGACGTTCGGATGCCGGGCGAAATCCCCGACACTGTCGTTGAGGATATTGACGTCGCCCTGCTGCAGCAGATAGCCATCGCGCGCCAGCTTTATCGCCGGCGCGATGACTTGCTTGAGCGGCAGTTTGCCGTACTTTGCCAATGCCGTATTCAATCCCATCACCGTGCCGGGTACGCCAACGCCCAGGTACGAATCGGTGCTGCGGTTCGGCACGACCTCGCCATGCGCATCGAGGAACATGTCTGGCGTGGCTTTCGCTGGCGCCTTCTCGCGGAAGTTCAGGAACAGGTTTTCGCCATCGTTGCGGTGAATGGTCATGAAGCCGCCGCCGCCGATGTTGCCGCAGCACGGATGCACCACTGCTTCCGCATAACCGACCGCGACCGCCGCGTCGATCGCATTGCCGCCCTGCCTGAGGATTTCCACGCCGGCCATGGTCGCGTAGTGCTGCGCGCTCACCACCATCGCGTGTTTGGCGACGACCGGCCTGGCCTGATCCAGGGCCTCGCGCGTGATCGCGGGAACATGGCTTGCCTTGAGCGGTTGCGGCAACGGGACGTCTTTCGCGCCGGCCAGTTCGAAGCAGGCGCACAGCACCAGCAATGCGCAATGACGTCGGCGCGTCGGGAAGATTCGGATCATCGTCATCACCTTTTCATCAACCGCCCCAGAAACCTGGCTCTGGCGGCATGAGCAAACCATCGTGCAAGCGCACGCCGCCCGGATAATCGTTTTCGAGCCACAGTGGCCCGTCCAGATCGATGAATTCGGCAGCGCGCGCGACTTCAAGCGCGGGGGCAATGCCGAGCGAGGATCCCACCATGCAGCCGACCATGATGCGAAACCCCTGTGCGCGCGCGGCATGCAGCAGGCGCCACGCTTCGGTCAGGCCGCCGGTCTTGTCGAGCTTGATGTTGATGGCCTGGTAACGCTCGCGCAGCCGCGGCAGATCCGCTGCAACGTGACAGGACTCGTCGGCACAGATCGGCACCGCGCCGGAAAATCCCTGCAAGCCGTCATCCGCATCCGCGGGCAGGGGTTGTTCGAGCAGACTGACATCGCATTCTTTCAGCGCAGGCTGCATCTCGCGCAGGATGTCGAGCGTCCAGCTTTCGTTCGGATCGACGATCAGGCGCGCGTTCGGTGCGGCGCGCCGCACCGCGGCGATCTGCGCTGCCGGAGCGCTCGCATCGACCTTGACCTTGATAAGGTTGGCGTTCGCGATGCGCGCAGCGGCCCTTTCCATTTCCTGCGGCGTGTCGATGACAACCGTCAGTGCGGTCGCGATCGGCGCAAGTGGCGGTTGCGCGAGTCGTGTCCACACCGGCACCTTGCACACGCGCGCTTCCAGGTCCCACAGCGCCGCGTCCAGTGCATTGCGCGCCGCGCCGGGCGGCAGGCGCAATTGCAGTTCGTCGCGGCCCAGGCCGGCGCACACGGCGGCGCGCAGCGCTTCGATTTCGTCGAGTACGCTGGGCACGGATTCGCCATAACGTGCGTAGGGAACCGATTCGCCGCGCCCCACAATGTCGCCCTGGCGCAGTTCGACATGCGCCACGTCGGCCGCATGCTTGACGCCGCGCGCGATGCGAAATGGCGCATGCAGCGGCAGGCTGCGATGACGAACGCTCAGCTCGCGCAACATGCCAGCAGGTTGTCGACGATGGATTCGACGCCCATGGCGACCGGATCCTCGCACGGCAAATGCAGGCGGTCGCTGATGTCGCGGCAAGCCTGCACCGCTTCGTCGTGCGCAAGGCTGGCAGTGTTGAGCGCGACGCCGATCATCTTTACCGCGGGGTTGGTCAGGCGTGCGGCGGCAAGGTTCGCCTCGATGCATTGCGCAAGATCGGGCAAGGGATAGTGCGACAGTCCGCGCATGTGCCGGCGCGTGGGTTCATGGCACAGCACCAGCGCATCGGCCTGGGCGCCGTGCAGAAGGCCGAGCGACACGCCGGCATACGAAGGATGAAACAGCGAACCCTGACCTTCGATCAGGTCCCAGCCGCCGTCCTCGCGCGCCGGTGAAATCAACTCGACCGCGCCGGAAATGAAATCGGCGATCACCGCGTCCACGGGAATGCCGTCGCCTGCAACAAGAATCCCGGTTTGCCCGGTGGCGCGGAAGTCAGTCGCGATGCCGCGACGGCGCATGCTGCGTTCGAGCGCCAGAGAGGTGTACATCTTGCCCACCGAGCAATCCGTGCCGACCGTGAGCACGCGCAGGCCCGCGCGCTTGCGGCCATTGCCGACCGGAATGCGCCGGTTGGATTCGCGCGCGTCGAACAAGGTGCGGCCGTTGCGTTTCGCGGCGGCGACAATGTCGGCGTTGTCGCGCAGCTTCTGGTGCAGGCCCGATACCACGTTCAGTCCGGCGTCGAGCGCAGAAATGATGTCGGCAACGGTCTCGGGCGCCATCACGCCGCCCGCGTTCGCGGTGCCGACCACCATGGAGTCGGCGCCTTTGGCTTTGGCCTGCGCGAAGCCCATGTCGGGAAATCCGAGCGTCAGCGCGCAATCCGGATGCCGGTGCTGGCCCACGCACCATTCCGGCCGCCAATACGCCAGACCCCGCGCCGTCTTGATCGCCAGCGCGTCGGCGGGTTTGCCCAGGTACAACAGGTACGGTGGCCCCCAATGGCCGGAGGCGGCCATTTCGCCGTGATTGGACATCGGATGCTCACTCCTTACGGCGTCCGTTCAGCCGTCAAGACGCCGAATCGAGGATACCCACGGGCAGGCGCAAGCGACCAATGAAAAGACCTGCGGCTGGCATAACTGGGGGTTGTGGGCCTTCGACCGCAGGCAATGTTACGCTGGCGGAAATCGCCAAGAATCCATCATGCACCTGCGCAACATCGAACTGTTCCATGCCGTGCTGACCACGGGCAGCATCACCGGCGCGGCCAAGCAGTTGAACATCTCGCAGCCGGCGGCGAGCAAGGCGTTGCAGCACGCCGAGACCCAGCTCGGCTTTGCGCTGTTCAGCCGCGTGCGCGGACGCCTGCAACCCACGCCGCAGGCGCTGCTGCTGCGTGACCGCGTCGAAAAGATCATCCACGACATGCACGATCTGCGGCGGCTCACGCTCAACATGAGCCAGCCGTCCAGTTATCCGCTGCGGGTGACGTGTACGCCGACATTGGCGCAGGTGTTGCTGCCGGACGCAATCGTGCTGTTGCGCAAGGCATTCCCGAGCGTGACCGTGGAATTGTCCACGCAGCATTCGGCTGTCATGTGCGAGTCGTTGGCGCTGCAGGAAACCGATATCGGCCTCACCCTGCAGGACACCGGACACCAGACCTTGCGCCAGAAGAGCCTGTGTCGCGGCCAGGTGATGGTGATCGCGCCGCCCGGATGGTGGCCGCAATCGGAACTGGCGCAAGCGCTGCCGGTCACGGCGCTGGCGAACCAGCCCTTGATCGGCATCATGGTGCGCGATGCGCTCGGCAATCTGTTGCAAGGCCATCTGGGGCAACTGGATCCGCCGCCACGCACCGCGGTCGCGGTGCAGACCTACCAGTTGGCGCACGCGCTGGTGGCCAAGGGCGAGGGCCTCGCGTTGGTCGATCCATTCACGGCAGGTTGCGGTGATGCGAAGAGCGTGCAGATCCGGCCGCTCAAACCGCATCTGGATGTCGTTCTGTACGCGATGTACCGGCCGGATAGCCCGTTGAATCCGGTGCAGAAGCGCTTTCTCGACCTGGTGCGGCAACTGGCCCAGCGCAGGTTGGCGCAAAAATGAGGGACAGCCGCAACGTCCACGTCCGCGGCGGTGCTGCAGGCAAACGTTTGGCCTGACTTCGGAGGATCCAATGAAATCCCTGCCCATCCTGTACGCGGGCTTCACCCTTGCCATGGCGACGCCCGCGTTTGCCGCCGATGCACCGGTCGCCGGCTTTCCGCCGGCGCTGCCGGCGGCCGATGTCGTGTTGCGCGATGCCAGCATCGCCACGCTCGATCCGCTGCAACCGCAGGCGCAGGCGCTGGCGATCCGCGACGGCAAGATCGGCGCGGTTGGCAGCAACGAATCCATCGCGCATTACATCGGCAAGCAGACGCAGGTGCTCGACCTGCATGGCGCGTTCGTGGCGCCTGGCTTCATCGAGGGCCACGGCCATCTGCTGGAAACCGGCGAATCGCTGATGCAGATCAACGTCGGCAAGGCGGCGAACTGGGATGGCGTGGTTGCAATCGTGAAAACCGCAGCAGCCAGGGCCAAACCCGGCGAATGGATCGTGGGCTTCGGCTGGCTGGAGAGCAAATGGGATCGCGCGCCGCAGCCGAACCTGGATGGCCTGCCGTTCCCGGCAACGCTCGACGCCGCGTCGCCGCACAACCCGGTGTTGCTGACGACCGCGAGCTACCACGGGCTGTACGCGAACGCGCTGGCGCTGAAACTGGCCGGCATCGACGATGAGACGCCCGATCCCGCGGGTGGCACCATCGTGCGCGATGGCAAGGGCCACGCAATCGGGATGTTGAAGGACACCGCCGCGGACCCGGTCTACGCCGCCTACGAAAAATACCTCAAGGAATTGCCGCAGGCGGCGCAAGTCGCGCGCCGCGAAAAGGCGTTGCAACTGGCAGTGCAAAATGAAGTCAGCAAAGGCATCACCACCTTCGTCGACCAGGGCGCGAACTTCGCGACCATCGACTGGTTGAAGCAACAGGCGGCGAAAGGCTTGCCGCTGCGCCTGTATTTGAACGTGGATGGCGAATCGGTCGACAGCATCGACAAGCATCTTGCCGCGCATCGCGTGATCGGATTCGCGGATAACCACTTCACCGTGCGTGGCATCGGCGAAACCGTGTCCGACGGCGCGCTCGGCACGCGCAGCGCGTGGATGCTCGCGCCGTATTCCGACGCACCGGCGATTACCGGCAAGAATGTGACCGCGATGAGCGATCTGGAACAGATGGCGAAGATCGCGGCGCGCGAAGGTTTCCAGATGTCGATCCACGCGATCGGCGATCGCGCCAACCGTGAAGTGCTCGACCTGTACCAGCGCATCTTCGCCGCGGATCCGGCCGCGCACGCGTTGCGCTGGCGCATCGAGCACGCGCAGAACCTGGATCCGGCCGACATCCCGCGTTTCGCGCAGATGGGCGTGATCGCCTCGATGCAATCCATCCATGCCTGTTCGGACGCGCCGATGGTGATTCCGCGCCTCGGCGAAAAACGCGCGCAGGCCGGCGCCTATGTCTGGAAGAAACTGATCGACAGCGGCGCGATCGTGCTCGATGGCACCGACACGCCGGTGGAGGACACCAACCCGATTCCGAATTTCTATTGTGGCGTCACCCGTGCCTACGATCATGGCAGGAAGACGTTGTTCCGCGAGCAGGCCAAGACACCCTTGCAGGAATTGCGCAGCTACACCTGGAACAACGCTTATGCGATCTGCCAGGAAAACGAAATCGGTTCGCTCGCGCCCGGCAAGCTCGCCGATATGGTCGTGCTCTCCGGCGATCTGCTGACATTGCCGGCCGATGACATCCTGCGCACGCGCGTGCTGTACACGATCATCGGCGGCAAGCTCGTGTACACGCGGCCGGACGCGGCGAAGTGGCGGCATGGCGAGCAATTCGAGGCGATGCCGGAGTTCGATCACGCCGAGTAGGCACGTCAGCGTGTCTCGCGCCGCTTGATCGCCTGTACCTGGGCGTAGACGCGGCGCCATAGCGGGCCGGGTTTGCCGTCGCCGACGGCATGCTTGTCCAGGCGCACGACCGGCATCACGTCGCGGGTCGAGCTCGCAATCCAGATTTCGTCCGCGCCATCGAGTTCGGCGCGATCCACTTCGCGCGCGTCGAGCGGCAGCTGCAATGCCGCCGCCGCCTCGATGACCACAAGGCGCGTGATGCTGGGCAGGCGTTCGTGGCTGGCCGGCGGACTGACGATGCGCCCCGCCTCGACGATGAACACCGCACTCGAGCTGCCCTCGGCAAGTCGCCCGTCGTGGATCAGGATCGCCTCATCGGCGCCGCGATCGCGGGCTTGCATGCGCAGAAGCACCGGCGCGAGCAGCGCTACCGACTTGATGTCGCAACGCAGCCAGCGGATATCGTCCAGCGTCGCGCCGCTGATGCCGCGTTCGAGGTCGGCGTTTCGCGCGGGCGCCAGCGGCCAGCAGAACCCGAACACGGTGGGCTTGAGATCCGCTTGCGGCAGGAAGTCACGGCCGCTGCCCGCACCGCGCGTGATTTCCAGATACAGGCCGATGTTTCCAACGCCATTGACGGCGATGAGTTCGTGCACAAGCTTGGTCCATTGTGCCCGCGAATGCGGGTTGGCGATCTGCAATGCGTCCAGTCCGGCCTGCAAACGATCCAGATGCGCCGCCAGTCGGAATGGTTTGGCGTTGAAGCACGGAATCACTTCGTACACGCCATCGCCGAACAGGAAGCCGCGATCGAACGGTGAGACGCGCGCGTCTTGCGCGGGCACGAAGACGCCATCGAGCAGGCAGATCGGAAGCGCGGCGGCCATGTGGATCAGGATTCCGGCAGCACGCCGGCATCGCGCAGGCGCTGGCGCAGGCGATCGAGCTTGTCGCCATAGCGTGCGCTGCGCGCGGTGTCGCGGCGCATGGGTTGGCGCACCTGCGCCGCACTCGGCAGGCTTTGCACGGTGCGCGCGGTCTTGTGGAAATCCAGGCACGCCGGATCAAATTCAAGGCCGCAAAAATCCAGCAAGCCGCGAATGGCCGGCTCCGGTTCGGCCACCAGCGTTTCGTAGGACAGGTCGAACACGCGGTCGGGATACTGGTTCTGCCAGAAGCGGGTCAGGCGCAGGAAGTCGATGCAGTAGTCGGCCATCTCGTCCAGATCGCAGGCGAAGCCGCTGCGTTCGCTGAAGCATTGGCGAAAGCACGCCAGGCAGGTTTCCACCGGATCGCGGCGCACGACGACTGCGCGCGCCGCTGGCAGCATCGCCATGGCCGCGCCGACCAGGTACCAGCTCACCAGACTCTTGTCGGTGAAACGCGGCCGCGTCTTGCGCCAGCGTGCGGTGCGCGCGAGATACTCCTGACCGAGGCGCTGCCAGTCCAGTGCAGTCGCATCCGGAACCCACAGCGGAAACGCGGATTGGCGGCGCTTCGTTTCCGCGTCGATCACTTCGGTCATGTCCTTGATCTCGTTCGCGCCTTCCACGAGCGGATGCGAGGCAAGGATCTGTTCAACCAGGGTCGAGCCCGAACGCGGGATGCTGACGATCAGGATGGCTTCACTGCCCAGCTGCGCGTCCTGTGGCGCCGGCATGTGGCCGGCGAAAACGCGTTCGATTGCCTCGACGCGCCGGTGTTCGCCGGCGGCATTCCAGCGCACGCGCTTGCGTCGCGACGCGTTCGCCCCACGGAAAACCTCGAACGCCTGCGCATGATCGCCTTGGTCCTCGAGCGCCTTGGCGAAACTGAAACTGAGCAGTTCGAAATCGCGCGGCGGCAATCCCGGGCGCGCCAGCGCACGTTGCAGGCTGGCCGCATCAGCCGCGTCGAAGCGGGCGGTGTTGAGGTTGGACAAGCCAAACCAGCCTTCCGCATTGCCCGGATCACGGCGCAGCACTTCGCGGTAACCGGCGAAGGCCGCGTCGATCTGGCCGACGCTGGCGAGGATCCGGGCCAGTGACAGGCGCGCCGAAACATGCGTGGAATCCAGTTCGACGGCGTGGCGCAGAGCCGCAATCGCGTCCTGCGAAAGCGCTTCACGCCCGAGCGCCTCGCCAAGATTGAACCACGCCGATGCCGAGCCGGGTGCCAATTCACAGGCCCGGCGCAAATGCCTCAGACCTGCGTCGGGTTCGCCGCTTTCGAACAACGCAATGCCCAGGCACACATGCAGATCCGAATCGTCCGGCCACACGCCGAGCACTTGCCGGAAACAGTCGACGGCCTTGGCGTGCTTGCCGTTGCGTTGCGCGGCCATGCCGAGCATGCGCATGGCTTCCGGCTCGCCCGGCGCCAGCGCCAGCACATTCGCGAGCGATTGCTCGACGGCGTCGAAGCGGCGCTGTTGCCACTCCTGGCGCGCACGTGCCAGCATGCGCGTGGCCATCGACGAAAGCGTCGGCCGCGGTGCGGCGTGCGACGGCAGGGAATCTCGCGGTGACGTCATGGAATCACGGACTTGCGACGCAAGCATGGCAGGCTACACAACTGGCTTGCGGGCTGCAAAAAAACCGCCGGGCTCGCACCCGGCGGGAGACTCGAAATGGCTCAAAAATCGTACGAGACCGAGAACCGCACGCTGCGCGGCGGCAACGTATCCTGCACCTGGCCGAAGTTCGGATTCGGGCTGATGGTCGAACCGAAGAAGTCGTTGTAGAACAGCGGCGTCTGCTGGTTGAACACATTGAACACGGCAAGGTTGAAGTCGAGCTTGCGCTCGGCCCAATCGGGCTTGTAGTCGACATTGAGGTCCACCTGGTGCGTCCATGGCAAGCGGCCGCGCGATCCCGGCGGCGCCGGCACGCCGCCGCACCAGTAATAGGTGCGCGAGCCGTGCAGGCGGATCTGGTTCGGACCGTAGGCGCCGCGGCACAGGCGTGGCGTGCCGGACGCGATGTACATGTTCGCGCCGAGCGTCCATTCCTGGGTCAGCGCATACGCGCCGAACAGCTTGATCTGGTGCTTGCGGTCGTTCGGCAGGATGCCGTTGGAGTATTCCATGCGCTCCGGGAAATCCCACGCGGTGGTCAGCGACTCGTACGATCCGCTCTGTTGCGAATAGGTGCTGACCGGACCTTCGGAATTGCCCCAGGTCTTGGAAATCACATAGTCCACCTTGGCGAACCACTTGCCGTCCCAGGCGTGTTCCAGGGACAAGTCCAGCGACAGGTAGCGGCGCTTCGGGCCCATCGTGAAACCCTGGTCCTGGATCGTGAAATTGACCGGCACCAGCGTGCCATCGGGCTTTCTCATCAGGATCTTGTTCGTTTCGCCCGGGTTGATCATGATCAGGCTCTGCGCCCAGTCGGTGCAGGTTTCGGCGGTCATCCAGTCATAACCTTGCGCACGGCCCGCGGCGCATTCGTTCTGGATCGCATCGTAGTCGTCGATGATGCGGCGCATCCTCTGGAATGTACCGGTGGCGCCGAAGACCCAGTCGGTATCGAGCATGTGGAACTGCTGCTGCATACCGACCACGTAGTTGTCGGAGAACTGCGCCTTGATGTTCTGCGCGGCGGAGATGCGCGGATCCTTGGGTTGTCCGTATTCGCTGTCGATCGACACGCCGGACGCCGGGTTTTGCGGCAGGGGCGTGAAGCCGATCGGCTCGCCGGTTGCCGGGTCGATGCCGGTGTAGGTGCCATAGATGCCGGCATTCGTCACCGGCGAGGCGATCGACAAGGCCAGCTGCAGCGGCAGCGCCAGGTAATAGCGGCCGGCGTTGCCGAACACCTTCAGGCTGGAGTCGCCGTGCACGTCCCAGCTGAAGCCCAGGCGCGGCGCCCATTGCGGCTTGATCTCGCGGATGTAGGGCACGCCCGAGCCGTCGTAGTTGACGAAACGGTCGTCGCGCAAGCCAAGGTTCAGCAACAGGTTGGGCGTCACCTGCCAGTTGTCCACCACGTAGGCGGCGCGCTGGGCGACGCGCACGCTGGTGACGCTCAGGTCGGTGTGCTTTTGCACGTAATAGCAGGTGACATTGCCGCTGCCGTCGGCCGGGCCGCACTGGGTGGATGGGCCGACATACGGCGGCACGTTCGGGTTGCCGGCGAAAATGTCCTGGCCGCCATCGACCTGGCCGTAGATCCACTGGTAGCCCGGTCCGGGGTTCTTGCTGCCGTCGTTCAGGTCGTATGAATTGATGTTGTCGATGCCGATCTGGAAATCATGCGCGTGCCATTTGTAGTCGAAGCTCACGCGATAGTTCGTGATCGACTCGCGGTGCGCCGGATTGGCGATGGACGAGTTGCCCTGCGAATTGGATACGCAATTGTTGCCGGGTGGCAGGAACGCCGGGTCTTGGTAGGAACAGCTTGCGATGTGCGGCAGCGAGGGATCAAAGCCCGGGAAAGCCGGTTGTTCAGTGAAATACTGGCCATGCATCTTGCCAAGCATGGCGTTGAAGGTCAGGTTGTCGGTCAGGTATGAGGCGTAGTTGGCCACCCAGGTGCGGAAGGTGGTCTTGGAGGTCTGGCCAAGTCCGGCGAAGCCGCCGGCCTGCAGGGTTTCGTAATCGAAATCGTTGTTGGAAGACCAGGTCTTGTTCTGGCTCTGCAGGCCGGTCAGGCTGAAGACGTTGGCGTCATTGATGTTCCAGTTCAGCTTGGCGTAGATCTTCGGCTGGTGCACGGTGTAGTGGTTGACCAGCGGCTCGTCGACCGCGCCGACCGTGGTGCCGCTGGAGTTGTCCTGCTCGGCGGCGAGGAAGAAGAACAGCTCGTCCTGGATGATCGGGCCGCTGACGTAGGCGTCGTAGATCGTTTCCATCGAGCGGTTGAGCTTGCGGTAATGCTGGATGTCGCCGGGCTGTTCGCCGGGATCGGTAGCCAGCGGATTGGCGAAGTAGTAATTGACCGGGTCGGAGCGCAGGCCGGCCGGCTGCCACAGCGCGCGGGCACCGAAGTGCCACTCGTTGCTGCCGCTCTTGCCGATCTGGTTGATCACGCCGCCAATCGAGCGCCCGTACTCGGCGCCATAGCCGCTGATGAAGGTCTGCTGCTGCTCGATCGCGCCGTAGGGCAGGGAAATGCCGCCCTGGTTGTTGAGCAGTTCGGTGGTGTTCATGCCGTCGAGGTAGTACGCGTTTTCGGCGGTCGAGGCGCCACCGAACACGTTGATCGGGGTGCCGAGCGGCCCGCCGACGAGTTCTGGCGAACCCATGTTGACGCCCGGCGCGAGCATGGCGATGTTCTCGGCGGTGCGCTGCAACGGCAATTGCTGCAACTGCTTGGCGGTGATCGTCGTGACCTGATTGGTGGTCGTGACATCGATCGCTGCGGCGTTTGCCCTGACGCTGACCTCGGAAAGCGTGGTTGCCGCCGAAGCCGCGAAATCCACGGCAACGGCGCCGGCCGCGACCGGGCTGATCCCGCTGCGCGACTGCACCACCTTGCCATCGCGCATCAGCGACACGGTGTAGGTGCCGACCGGCAGGGTGATCGAATACTTGCCGGACGCATCCACCGTGATGGTGCGGTTGAAGCCCGCGCCGCCGGTGATCTGGATGGTTTCGCCCGGCGTGGCCGGAGCCGTGCCGTAGATGGTGCCCGTGGTCGCCTGGCCGAACGCGATTCCGGTCAGGCCCATGGCCGCTGAACCGATGGCCAGCGCCAGTGCCTTGCGCCGAAAAACGTTATTGCGACGCAGCGTGCGTGGAGACGTGCTCTTCATGGTGCGTACCCCCCAATTGCGTGGATAGCCGTGATGGATCCGGCGCTGTCAACGCGCCGTTTCAAGCGCATGGAAACTGCGAATCGACCGCGCGCAAACGGCGGCAACAAGCCGCAAGCGCGCAGCACGAGTCGAGGATACTCATCGGCTGGCGCAATCCGTTAATGAAAAGACCGGCATCCGGCATAGCTGCGGGTTATGGCTTGCGCCCGGGCGGCATTGCCGTGCCATGCCGGAAACCGCGATCGGACGCGCGCTCGGGCGCAATCGCACATCGTCACGGCGCGGCGCGCAATGCGCTGCGCGGGCCTGCGCAGCGCAGCGGCGAGCAGGTAGGATTGCGCAATGAGCGAATCCCGGATTGCCGCACCACGCGAACTGCCACGCAAGCTCGGCCTCGTCACCGGCATGGCCGTGGTGGTGGGCATCATGATCGGCAGCGGCATCTTCCGCGTGCCTTCGGGCATCGCCGCGGATACCGGCAACCTGACCGGGATCGCGCTGGTGTGGATACTCGGCGGCATTGTCGCCCTGTTCGGGGCGCTGTCGATCGCCGAGCTTGCGGCTATGTATCCCGCGGCCGGCGGGCCGTACGTCTACCTGCGCGAAGCCTACGGTCGTCCTCTGGCATTCCTGTTCGGCTGGATGTGGTTGTTGACCACGCCGATCTCATGGGCGGCACAAAGCCTGATGTTCGCCGAATACCTGGGCTTCTTCGTGCCGATTCCGGTGCCCGTCCAGCATGTGATCGCAGCGACGCTGATCATCCTGGTCGCGTTCGCGAACGTGCGTTCGGTGAAATTGGGCGCCGTGATCCAGAACATTTCCAGCAGTGCGAAAGTGCTGGCCATCGTGGGCCTGTCGGCCGCGATTTTTTTCCTCGCGCCCGGCGGCGAGCACAACCCGCTCGATGCCGAGCCCATGGGTGTGGCCAACTGGTCGGGAATCGGCATCGGCCTGATCGCGGCGCTGTGGGCCTACGACGGCTGGCAGAACCTGACCACCATATCGGGCGAAGTGAAGAATCCGCAGCGCAACCTGCCGCTGGCCCTGGTCGGCGGCGTGCTGGTGGTGATGGTCGTGTACCTGCTGATCAACGCCGCATACGTGCGCGCGCTGCCGGTGCCGGAACTCGCCGCATCGAAATCGGTCGCCACCGATGCCGCAACGGTGGTGATGGGACGTGCTGGCGTCTCGCTGATCGGCGCGCTGGTGATGCTGTCGGTGTTCGGCACCTTGAACGGCAGCATCCTGTCCAGTCCGCGCGTGTTCTTCGCGATGGCCGAGGATGGCCTGTTCTTCCGTACCGTGGGCCGCGTGCATCCGAAATACGAAACGCCCTACGTCGCGATCGGCTTCATCGTCGTGATCGCGGTCATCTACGTGCTGCTGCGCGACTTCATGCAGCTGGCCGAAGGCTATGTGCTCGGCGTGTGGCCGTTCCTCGCGCTGTGCGCGATCGGCGTGTTCATCCTGCGCCGCAAGCGCCCGGATTTTCCGCGCGCGTACCGCGTCTTTGGCTATCCGGTAGTCCCCGCGCTGTTCGTGCTGGCGACCTTCGTCGTGGTCGCGAACGCGCTGTATGCGCAATTCTGGTCCACCATCGCCAGCATCGCGATCACGCTGGCCGGCCTGCCGTTGTATTACCTGTGGATGTGGCGGCAGCGGCGGGTTCGATCGATGGCGTGATTTCACCGGCGCGTGCGTGCGCCATCCCCCTTTGCCTGGAGGCAAGCATGAAACGACTGGCAACTGTTCTCGGCCTGCTTGCGCTCGCCACATCCGGGTTCGCATTTGCCGCGGATGCCGCCGCGCCCGGCGTTGTCGATTTGACCGTGCGCCTGCCCAATCCGGCGCAGAAGATCCTGTTTGTCGAAGAGTCGATGCCGGTCGCGTCCGGTCCACTGACGTTGTATTACCCGAAGTGGATTCCCGGCGATCATTCGCCCGACGGACCCATCGACACGATGATGGGCCTGGAAATGTCGGCGGGCGGCAAACGCATCGCCTGGCAGCGCGACGACGAGGACATGTTCGCGTTTCACCTGACCGTTCCCACTGGCGCCGACCGGATCGAAATCCGCTTCCAGTTTCCCGATCACAGCCGGATCACGCCGAATCTCGTGGACCTGACCTGGGATCATGTTGCGCTGTATCAATCCGGGTTTCCGACCAAGGCGCTGATGTACCGGCCGGCGCTGGAGATTCCGGCGGACTGGGGCTACGCCAGCGCGCTGAAAACGGAAAAGCGCGACGGCAGGCGCATCGACTTCAAACCGGTGCCGTTCAACACCCTGGTCGATTCGCCGGTGATCGCCGGCAAGTACTTCCGCGAGATCGATCTGACGCCCGCTGGCTCCGGCGTGCATCGCTACCTCGACATGGTCGGCGACAGTGCCGCGGCGCTGAATATCTCGGACGCGCAGATCGCCGGTTACCGTCATCTGATCGAACAGGCGCAGGCGCTGTTTCGTTCTCACCACTACGACGATTATCGCCTGCTGTTGACGGCCAGCGACCACACCTCGGTCGGCGGCCTGGAGCACCACCAATCCAGCGACGACCGTGCGCGCAGTGGTGCCAAACTTTTCGCCGACGCCGATCACTTCATGCTCGACGGCTCGCTGCTGCCGCACGAATACACGCATTCGTGGAACGGCAAGTTCATGCGCCCGGCCGGCTTGTGGCAGCCGGATTTCGAGCGGCCGCAGCGCGGCGAATTGTTGTGGGTGTACGAAGGACTCACGGTGTACCTGGGCGACATGCTGACTGTGCGCAGCGGATTGTGGTCGGCGCAAACCTGGCGCGACGTGGTCGCCTACCGCGCTGCCGAGATGGCGCATCGCACGGGCCGCGACTGGCGCCCGCTCGTCGACACCACGCGCGCCGCGCAAATCGTGTACGGCTCGACCGAAGCCTGGTCGAACTGGCGACGGCAAACCGATTTCTATCGCGAAGGCCAGTTGTTGTGGCTTGCGGTCGACATGAAGATCCGGCAATTGAGCCACGACAAACATTCCGTAGACGACTTCGCGCGGGCGTTTTTCGGCGTCGACGATGGCAGTTTCGTCACCCGCACCTACACCTACGACGACGTCATCAAGGCTTTGAACGCGGTGCAGCCGTTCGACTGGGATGGATTCCTGCGCAACTGGCTGGAAAGCGTCGGCGAACAGGTGCCGCTGTTGTCCGGCATCGACGCCAGTGGCTGGCGATTGACATACACCGACAAACGCTCCGGCTACCAGAACGCGCTGGAAAATGTCGGCAATGGCGAACTCGAAGGCAAGGGCATCAACGAGCTGTTTTCGCTCGGCCTGTTCCTGGACAAGACCGGCAAGGTCGAAGACGTACTCTGGAATGGCCCGGCGTTCAAGGCCGGCCTCGCGCCGGGCATGAAACTTGTCACCGTCGACGGCCATGCCTACACCACGCAAGCCTTGCGCGACGCCATGCTCGGCGCCAAACGCACGAAAAAACCGCTGCGTGTAGGCGCCGAAGGCGATGGCATCACTACGGCATACGCGGTCGAATACGCGGATGGATTGAGGTATCCGCATCTGATCCGAGCACAAGGCGAGCGCGATTACCTGGAGCAGATCCTTGCGCCGCTACCGGTGGATAAACAGCCATGAAGCCCGCGCGCCTGCGTGCACGCATCTTGCCGGCGTTGCTGGCAATGATCGTATCGGCAAGCGTCGTCGCTGCGGGAATTCCCCCCGTTGTCGCCGACGATGGCGCCGTGGCCGCGGTCGTGGACCTGGTGACCGGCGGCGACTTCAAGGCCGCGCAAGCGCGCATCGACTTCGCCCTGAAAAGCGCTGCACTGCCCGCGGACGAACGCGCCGCGTTCGAATTCCAGCACGAACGCATGCAGCGCATGCGC
>JAFEFD010000021.1 GCA_018240765.1 Pseudomonadota bacterium
CTTCACCTCGCGACTGTCGAAATCGATCGCCCCGCGGCGTTGCCGCGCCTTGGCCAGGAGCCGGTACAACTGGTGCAGGTGTTCCAGATGCGGCAGCACGTCGGCGAGTTCCGCACGCGCCTCGGCGTCATTTTCGCCCAACGCCTGCCATACGCGCGTGTAGGTCAGGCGCGCGTGCGAGCGCATCACGGCGGCGTGGAACTTCGAACGCGTCACTTCGCCCTCACGGTTCACTTGCATCTCGCAAACCATGCACAGGCGTTCGACTTTCGGATTCAGCGAGCAGATGCCGTTGGACAACGTCTCCGGCAGCATTGGCACGACGAACCCGGGGAAATACACGGACGTCGCACGTTTGACCGCTTCATCATCCAGCGCGGTACCCGGACGCACATAATGCGACACGTCGGCGATGGCAACGACGAGGCGGAAACCGTCTTTGGTGGGTTCCGCATACACCGCGTCGTCGAAATCGCGCGCATCCTCGCCATCGATGGTGACGAGCGGCATGGAACGCAAATCCAGGCGGCCGGCGATTTCTTCGCGCGCGACTTGCGGCTCGACCCGTTCGGCTTCGCGCAGCGCATCCTGCGGCCACTCGTGCGGCAGGCCGTGGCTGGCGATGGCCATCTCCACGATCAGCGACGGCACGAGGCGCTCGCCGAGCACGCTGACGATTTCGCCGATCGGCCCGCGCTGCGCAGTCGGCGGCTGGGTAATCTCGGCGACGACAATTTGTCCCGATCGCGCGCCCCGATCCTTGCCCGGCGGGATCAGTACGTCCTGGTGCAGGCGACGGTCGTCCGGCGCGACCACGATGATGCCGTTCTCCGTGACCACGCGCCCGACCAGGCGCGACGCGCGCCGTTCCAGCACTTCGGCGATCGCGCCCTGCTTGCGGCCGCGATGATCCTGGCCGATGACACTGGCAAGCACGCGATCGCCATGCAGCACCTTGCGCATTTCGGTCGGCGACAGATACAGATCGTCACCGCCCGCATCCGGACGCAAAAATCCGAATCCTTCCGCGTTGGCGAGAATCGTTCCGGGAATCAGGTCGAGCTTTTGCGCAACGCCATAGCCGCCACGGCGGTTCTGCAAGAGCTGCCCGTCGCGAAGCATCGCGGTCAGGCGCTTCGACAACGCCTCGCGATCACGTTCATCACGCAGGCCAAGTCCCTGCGCAAGATTTTCGATCTTGAGCAACTCACCATGCTTGCCGAGGAATTCGAGGATTGCCTCGCGACTGGGAATCGGATGTTCGTAGCGCCGCGCCTCGCGCTGCGCCTGCGGATCCTTGAATCGTGTCGCCCTGCCGCCCTGTTTCGTGGCGTCGCGAACCGGCTTTGTGGGCGGCAATTCCGGCATCCAGCCCGGACGCTTGTTTTGCGGCGGATTGCTTCCGCGGCGCGTCGTGTTTTGCTTTTTCGTCATGGTGCGATGATAACAGTGCCAGCGTAGACAGCGCGACGCGCGCCCGGTATCATTCGCGGCCCTGCGCAAGCAGGCTCCTCGCGCACCTGCCCAGGTGGCGGAATTGGTAGACGCACTAGTTTCAGGTACTAGCGGGTAAAACCGTGGAGGTTCGAGTCCTCTCCTGGGCACCACTGTAATGAAAAAGGCCCGCACTGCGCGGGCCTTTCTGTTTGCGTCGTCAAGCGGCGTCACTCGTTGGGCGGCACCTCGTCGAAACCATCGGCAAACAACACCACGGGATCGCTGTCCGTGGCTGTGTTGTCGGCCGGATTGGCGTCGATCTGGCCCAGCGGCGGCACGGTCGAGGCGGTGAAATCGACCATCTGCTCGACCGTGTCGATGTCGGCGTTGATCGCGAACGTGGCCGATTCGCCGGCGCCCAACGATACCGTCGTGTCGATTGCGCCACTGCCGCTCGCGCTCGCGCACGAACCGCTGCCGGTGGCAGAGCAGGTCCACGCGCTGAAACCGGTAATGCCGGCCGGTACCGGAACGAGCACGCGGGCGTTGGCCGTTGGCGTCATGCCGACATTGGTGACGACGACCGTGTACGTCGCACTCTGGCCTTCCTGCACATTGACACGCTGGTTGCGAACCGTGATGGCCAGATCAACGCCGGTCGGAGGTGTGGTGGCACACGACGGGATGCTGCTGGTCAACTGCACATCATCGAACCAGTAGCCGGTCTTGGCGACGAGGTTGTCTGAACCGACGCGCCAGCGGAACTGCACGTTTTGCCCGGAAGCCGCGGAGGGCAGGAGCACGTCCACATCCTGGTACGCGCCAGTGTTGCCCGACCATGCCTGCCTGCCAGCAAGGGGATTGGCGAAGCTGGACGAGACCTTGCGATTGTAAGCGCCAGTCACGAACGTTCCACCCGCGGCCAGGATATCGTTGAACGTGGCGCCGCCATCCAGGCTGATCTCGAGCACCGCGCCATCGTAGGCCGTGGTGCTGCTGGTACTGGCTTCCAGATCGTACTTCTGGCGGAACTTGAGATGGGTCTCGGCTGCGACCGGAACGGCGATGACGGGCGTCGTCAACTTCTTGTCGCTGACATTGCTCGGGTCGTCGGTAAAGGCGGCATTGGGTGCGGAATTGGGCGTGGTCACGCTGGTTACCCACGGATTACCCACTCCGGTGTTGACATTGACCCAGCCCGACGGCAACGCTGGTGCGGTCACCCCATCGAAGTTCTCGATCGGTGTCGTCGTCGTCGCGGTACCGCCCACGGTGAGGTTCTTCACGACCGTGCCCAGCGGATTGCCGGCGTCGCTGAGATCCCAGGTCAGCACCAGCGGCGCACCGCAGCTCAGGCCGGGATCGACAAGGAACGGGAAGTTGCGCACGGCCGATGCGCCGCCCGCCGTCAATACGCCGTAGTCGCGCGGCAGATCCGTCTGCACGACACCGCCCGTGGGTTGCAGTTCGGCCACGACGTCGGTTGTGTCGCCCGTCCCCACGTTGTGCAGCGACAGATCGTAAGCGACCAGCTCGCCCGGGTCCGGCAAACCATTCGCCGGCGTGCCGTTCTCGGCCGTCTGGGTCAATCCGTCGGCAGCCACGGCCGGTGTGAGCACGGTCTGCAGGTTGTAACCGACCAAGGCGAAATCCTGGTCCAGCGCCGAGGCATTGCCCGGTACGCCGTCACCGGCAATGTTGGCCGCGGTCACGGTGATCGCAACCACGGTTCCGACCGGAAGGCCAGCCGGCAGGAAGACGCTTTCGAGATTGTTGCTCGGATCGGCGCTGCCGCCGGTCACGGAGTTGGCTCCGCTGAAGACATTGCCCTTGTACTCGGAGCCGTTCACGGTGACGGTCAGGTCCAGGTTGTTGACCCAGGCCGCACCGCTGGTCGGACCGGGTTGATCGGTCCAGGCCAGGCTGATGCGCAAGGGCTGGGTTGCGTCGACCACCGCACCCGTGAGGACCTGGATCTGGCCGGTTGCGGTGAACATCCTCGCGCCATCCTCATCGCTGAGGATGCGCGACACGCTGTCGAAGGAGCGATCCAGGTCCATCAGTCCCAGGCCCTGATTGTTGGATGGCAAGGTATCGTTCGCACCGGTGCCATTCATGTAGTGCGCAGCGTTGGTCAGGAACGCCTTCGTCATTGCCGGCGATGGTGCCGCGATCGCGTGATTGATGAACCATTGCCGCACCAGCGCTGCCGCGCCGGCAACAGCC
>JAFEFD010000220.1 GCA_018240765.1 Pseudomonadota bacterium
AAAAATTCGCAGTTCATCGTCGGCTGTCCGGACAGCGACGGCGTGCAATCGAAGGAAGGAAATGCTCGCCTCTACAAGATGTTCACGTTCCTCGGACAGCCGGTGTGGCTGGAAAGCCTGCTCGGTTACGGCAACACCTTCCACAGCGGTGGCGATTCTCTCGGCGCCAGCGTTGCGCTGTTCGACAAGGAAGCATTCGTCGGTGCACCGAATTTCCATTTTTCCGGGCAGAGCGGCAATGGGACATGGAAGGCCTTCCTGCCCGACAAGATTTTCGCAGACGGATTCGGGCCGTAGCGCGCAGCGCAAGCGGCTGCGAACGATCCGGCACGTGCTAGAGTGATGCGCCAGCCGCTTCGGAACCACGTCATGGACCCATTCCTGCAAGCCGCAATCGATGAGGCCCGCCAGGGATTGAACGAAGGCGGCATCCCGATCGGTTCGGTCATCGTGCACGCCGGGCGCATCCTCGGTCGCGGCCACAATCGCCGCGTGCAAAAGGGCTCGACCGTGCTGCACGGCGAGATGGACGCGTTCGAAAACGCCGGCAGACAGTCGGCACGGGTGTACCGCGAATGCGTTCTGTACACGACGCTGTCGCCCTGCCCCATGTGCAGCGGCGCGATCCTGCTTTACGGCATTCCCAAAATCATCGTGGGCGAAAACAAGACCTTCATGGGCGAAGAGGACCTGCTGCGTTCGCGCGGTGTGAAAGTTGAAGTCTTGCAGGACGAAACCTGCATTGCGCTGATGCGCGAGTTCATCGCCGCGCGTCCCGATTTGTGGAACGAAGATATCGGGGTCTAGGGCGCGACCCGCGATTTGCCGGTCGCCACGCTCATCGCCCAATACGCGACCAGCGCGACGCTGAAGGTGAAGAACCAGCCGTAGGTATACAGCGAATCGACGAAACCCGGATGCGCGACGACGCCGCCCGGGGTGGTCGCCGCGGCGATGAAGCCTGGTACGACCGGCACGATGGCGATGGCCATGGCCACGAACGCGATCCAGTTCCAGCGCGGATACTGTCCGTCCATGCGATACAGATCGGCGATGTCGAGCCGGCGTCGCCGCACGATCCAGTAATCAGCGATCATCACGCCGGCAATCGCGCCGAGCAGGCTACCGTAGCCGCCCAGCCAGGTGAAGATATAGGCGCTGGCGCTGTTGAAGATCGCCCACGGAAACATCAGTACACCGATCACGGCCGTGATCATGCCGCCAGTGCGGAAGGAAATGTAGCGCGGCGCGACGTTGGAAAAATCGTTCGACGGCGCCACCACATTTGCCGCCATGTTGGTGCTGATCTGCGCGATCAGGATCAGGATCATGGTGACGATCAGGATCACCGGGTTGTGCGTGATCATCGGCACCAGATCCACCGGATTCCACACCGGCTTGTCGAACACGACAACGGTCGCGGCAGTCGTGGCGATGCCGAGGAAACTGTAGGCGATCATGGT
>JAFEFD010000221.1 GCA_018240765.1 Pseudomonadota bacterium
CACAAAAAACCCCGCGACGAAGGCGGGGTTTTTGTTGATAGATCAAGGAATTATGGTGGCTAGAGGCGGGATCGAACCGCCGACCTCAGCATTATGAGTGCCGCGCTCTAACCATCTGAGCTACCTAGCCGTAGGGGCGCGGATTATACATGACACGTGCAGGGGCAGTGATATGGCAGCGGACGACGGTTGCCGCCGCAGCAGTGGCGTGGAAGAATCCGGACATTGGATTTTGGAGTTCTTCGTGTGTCCGACGTCATCGATCCCGACGGCTATCGGCCGAATGTCGGCATCATCCTGATCCGCGACGACGGCTCGGTCTTCTGGGCGCGTCGCGCCTGGCGTGACGGCTGGCAGTTTCCGCAGGGTGGCATGCGCAGCGACGAAACGCCGCTGGAAGCCATGTATCGCGAGTTGGAAGAGGAAACCGGCCTGTTGCCCGAACATGTCCAGGTGCTCGGCGCGACGCCAGGCTGGCTGCGCTACCGGCTGCCGCGCAAGTACCTGCGCCACAACGAAAAGCCGATGTGCATCGGCCAGAAGCAGGTGTGGTTCCTGCTGCGTTTCCTTGGCGAGGAATCCCATGTCCGGCTGGACGCCACCGAGGCGCCGGAATTCGACCTGTGGCGCTGGGTGGATTTCTGGTATCCGCTGGCGCACGTCGTACCATTCAAGCGCGATGTCTACGAGCGCGCACTGCGGCATCTGGCGCCGCTGGCCGAGACCCTGCGCGGCATGGCATTGGTGCGAATCGACCAGACCGTGGCCTGAGCGCCGGAATCTGCGACACACTCAGTCAGGCTTTTTCGCCGCGCAGCAGGGCATCCAGTTCGTGTTGCACGCGCGCGAATGTGCGCGCCAGTTCCGCGACCAGCACGGGCACTTCGTTGCCCAGGTCACCACTGCGCGCGCCGTGTTCGAGGCGTTTGGCCAATTCGGACAGGCCCAGTGCGCCAAGATTGGCGCTGGTGGATTTGAGCGAATGCGATGGCGCGATCAACGCGCTGTCGTCGCCGCTGGCGGCAGCTTTCTCGAGCAGCGCAATCGACTTGGGCGTGTCTTCCAGATAGACGCGCACCAGATCCGTGAATTCATCGCCCATGACCTCAAGCAGGTCGCGCACGACATCGGCATCGAGCGCGGCGCTCGCGACTGCAGCGGTCGGCACTGGCAGCGACGGCGCGACAAATGCGGGCGTGGAAGATGGACGCGTTGGCGCAACCGTGGCGGTGACTGGCGTTGCGCTCGGTGTACGCGACGTTGCGCCGGCTGGAATCCAGCGCCGCAGCGTTTGTTCCAGCAAGGCGCGGTTGAGCGGTTTGGACAAGTAGTCGTCCATGCCGGCGCGCAGGCATTTCTCGCGGTCGCCGGCCATCGCGTTCGCGGTCATCGCCAC
>JAFEFD010000222.1 GCA_018240765.1 Pseudomonadota bacterium
AGCGCAGTCGATTTCACCTCCTTCCTCAAATTGATGGTGCACAAGAAGGCGTCCGACCTTTTCATCACGGCCGGCGTGCCGCCTTCGATCAAGGTGCACGGGCGCATCGCGCCGATCACGCAGAATGCGCTCACGCCGCAGCAGTCGCGCGACATGGTGCTGAACGTGATGACGCCGTCGCAGCGCGAGGAGTTCGAAAAGACCCACGAATGCCAGTTCGCGATCGGCGTTTCCGGCGTCGGCCGTTTCCGCGTGTCGTGTTTCTACCAGCGCAACAACGTCGGCATGGTGCTGCGCCGGATCGAGACGCGCATCCCGACGATCGAGGAACTGAACCTGCCGCCGATCATCAAGACCCTGGCGATGACCAAGCGCGGCATCATCATCTTCGTCGGCGCTACCGGCACCGGCAAATCGACGTCGCTCGCGGCGATGGTCGGCTATCGCAACCAGAACTCGACCGGCCACATCATCACGATCGAGGACCCGATCGAATACGTGCACAAGCACGAGGGCTGCATCATTACCCAGCGCGAACTGGGCATCGACACCGACAGTTGGGACAACGCGCTGAAGAACACGCTGCGCCAGGCGCCGGACGTGATCATGATCGGCGAGGTGCGCACGCGCGAGACCATGGAGCATGCGGTCAACTTTTCCGAAACCGGTCACCTTTGCCTGTGCACGCTGCACGCGAACAACGCCAACCAGGCAATGGATCGCATCATCCACTTCTTCCCCGAGGACCGGCATCCGCAGTTGTTCATGGACTTGTCGCTGAATCTGAAAGGCGTGGTCGCACAGCAGTTGATTCCGACGCCGGACGGCAAGGCGCGACGCGTCGCGGTCGAAGTCATGCTCGGCACGCCGCTGGTGCAGGACTACATCCGCAAGGGCGAGGTGCACAAGCTCAAGGACGTGATGAAGGAATCCACGAACCTCGGCATGAAGACCTTCGACCAGGCCCTGTTCGAGCTGTACCAGGCCGGTGAAATCTCGTACGAGGATGCGCTGCGCTACGCCGATTCGGCGAACGAGGTGCGCCTGAAGATCAAGCTCGCCCAGGGCGGCGACGCGCATACGCTGTCGCAGGGGATGGATGGGGTGGAGCTGGTGGAAACCTGAGGAACCTCCGAATAACCTGCTGCGCTCGACATCTCGCGCGCCGGCAGTGCTCGGAATCCTCATGTACTGACACGTACACTCCGGTTCCTGCGCGCTGGCGACGCGCGACCCGTCTTCGCTCGCGACGGTTCTTCGAAGGTTCCTGGTCAACTCCCGCGTCTTGCAACGCGGGAAACCATTATGGATTCTGTTCCACCGTCTCGCGCAGCATGATGCCCGTCGGCGTCGCCACCATTTCGATGTCGGCCGAGCGGATCCAGTTTTCGTAGGTCGCCATCAGTTTTGATTGCTGCGCGATGTCGGCTTGCTTGTCTGCCGGCATCAGCGCTTGCGTGCGCGCTAAGACACGCGCCAGCATGCCGTAGAACTTGCCGCTGAAATGCATGCGCCAGAAGATCGGCTCATTGGCGGCAGGCGCGCTCAGGTAAGCGCCCAGGCCGGCATCCTCGCCCTTGCCGACCCCAATCGCCAAAGCCGAGGGCGACATCGCCGCGAACGCCGGCTGGGCCAGCGACGGGATGAGGCCCGCCGGCAGCGCGACCGGTTTGCCGTCAGGCGCGAGTTTCAGGTCCTTGAGCGGGGCCGCGGCCATCTGTGCCATAGCCAGCGCGACGGCGGGATTGTTCGAGGCCATGAGCAGTTTGCCGGTGACATTCGGCATCGCATCGGCGCTTGCCCCGAGCTCGAACGAATCCAGCGTGAAACGGATTCCGGTCAGGTCGCTGGCGGGCGGCGGCACGGTGATGTCGATTTTCGTCTTCAGGTCCGCAAATCCTGCATTCAGCGCAGCAAGGCTGGCGCAGGCGAAGGGCTTTGCTGCGACTGCATTGGCCTGCAGGATCAGGAAATCCTTGAGCTTGAGCACGGGCAGCGACAGCGCCAGATCGAGCACGCCTTCGCCCGCCTTGCCGGTGCCCGGTGCGGCGCCAAGCGCGGTGGCCAGTTGTGCCGCCAGTGCGGGCTGCATTTCCAGTTGCGCGCCGATGCGCACGCGCTGCGGACTCATTTCGTAGGCGCCCATCACCATCCGTGGGAACTTGTGCGCGAGATCGAGGTATTCGCCCTTGCACGCGGCATCGCTGCCGGTGGTGGGAAGTCCCAACGCGGTAGCGATCTCGCGGTCGCTGCCTTGCGGTGGTGAGGTCAGGCGTTCGGCGATCCTCACGACATCGACGAAACCTTCGCCGTAGTTCGAAAAACCGTACTGTTTGGCGAGCTTGTCCAGATCGCCGGAATCCGCCAGCGGCCTGGTG
>JAFEFD010000223.1 GCA_018240765.1 Pseudomonadota bacterium
GTGATCGAACAGGACGGCTGGAAAGTGGAATACCGCGACTGGTTTGCCGACCGCAATCCGCCGCTGCCACGCAAGGTGTTCGCCAGCCGCGGCGACGCGCGCGTGCGCATGGCGATCGAAAATTGGAATGTCGATGAGTGACGCGTGGACGATCTGGCCCGCGCCGGCCAAGCTGAATCTGTTTCTGCATATCGTCGGCCGGCGTGCGGACGGCTATCACCTGCTGCAAACGGCGTTCCAGTTGCTCGACTGGAGTGACACCGTGCATATGCGCATCCGCGACGATGGCGTTGTCGCGCGCGTTGCGGGATTGGATCGCGTCGATCCCGCGGATGATCTGGCCGTGCGCGCGGCGCTGGCATTGCAGATGGCGACGGGCAGCAAATTCGGTGTCGATATCCGTGTCGAAAAACGCATTCCCGTTGGCGGTGGGCTGGGTGGTGGCAGTTCCGACGCGGCGACGGTTCTGGTAGCGCTCAATGCGTTGTGGAAAGCACATTTGTCCGAGGATGCACTGGCTGAAATCGGCCGCAAACTCGGCGCGGACGTGCCGGTGTTCGTGCGCGGCCGCTCGGCCTGGGCCGAAGGCGTGGGCGACGAACTCACCGCCATCGACTTGCCGCCGCGTCATTTCGTGATCGTCGATCCGCAAATCGCGGTGTCGACCGCTGCCTTGTTCCAGGCCCCGGAATTGACTCGCGACACCCCGCCGACGACAATATCGCGCTTCCTCGCGGGCATGGAAACGGCGAACGCATTCGCGCCAGTGGCGCGTGGGCGTTTTCCGCGGGTCGCGGCGGCGCTGGATTGGCTTGGTCACTTCGGTGAGGCGCGGCTCTCCGGCAGCGGTGGTTGCGGTTTCGTGGCGGTGGAATCGCAGCGCGACGCGGAAGACATCGTGCGCCAATGTCCGCCGCAGTTCCGCGCTTGGGCAGCGCGCGGCGTAAACCGCTCGTCGTTGCACGAAGCACTGGAAAAACATCGCAAGGGATGAATTGACGCAGGATGTGTCAACGCAGCGGCTCTTGCGCTGCGGAAAACGTGACGTGGCTTTGCCGCGGCCGTTTTCGCGAAAGTTGCGGCAGGACGCCCAATCTTTCGCTGCAATACGTTTGGGCCGTCGCCAAGCGGTAAGGCACCGGGTTTTGATCCCGGCATTCGCAGGTTCGAATCCTGCCGGCCCAGCCATTTTCCTGCCCTCGCGCGCGAGTCTTGCCCTGCGCGCCACTTGTCCCGTTTCTTGACGCAGGTCAATGCCGCGTTTTTTTTGCGCGCTCAAGATCCCCGCGAAATCTGATTCGGCACCATCGCCACGGCGCCAGCCGGCGCGTGGAAGTTGCGGACACTCGTGACGGAGGGCAAGCGCGTGGATATCCAGGATCCGTCCTTCTGGCGTGCCGGTGCCATCAGCACCACGCTGGTGATGATCGTCGTGCTGGCTTTCCTGTCGGTCGACAGCATGAGCGTCATCAGCGTCGGCGGCCGCAACGTGCCGAAATACGACGTCATCAA
>JAFEFD010000224.1 GCA_018240765.1 Pseudomonadota bacterium
TACGCCTACGCCCACCTGCCGCAACGCTTCAAGGCGCAGCGCCAGATCCATGCCGCCGACCTGCCCGATGCGGCCACGCGCCTGCGCCTGCTCGGCCTGACCGTGGAAAAGCTCACCGCTGCCGGCTATCGCTACATCGGCATGGATCACTTCGCACGCGAAGGCGATGAACTGGCGCGCGCGCAGGATGCCGGTACCTTGCAGCGCAACTTCCAGGGCTATTCCACGCATGGCGGCTGCGACCTGATCGGCCTGGGCATGAGCGCGATCTCGCATATCGGCGCGAGTTTCAGCCAGAACGCACACGATCTGCCGAACTACTACGGCGCGATCGATGGCGGCCGCCTGCCGGTTGCGCGCGGGCTAGCCATGAGCGGGGACGACGTCATCCGCGCCGACGCGATCGGCTTGCTGATGTGCCAGGGGCGCCTGGACATCGCCGCGTTCGAAGCACGCCACAGCCTGGATTTCCAGGTGTATTTCGACGCCAGCCTGCGCCGCTTGCGCAAGCTCGCGCGCGACGACCTCGTGGAAATGACCCCGGACTATCTGCAGGTGACCGCGCGCGGCCGCTATCTGCTGCGCCATGTCGCCATGTGTTTCGATGCCTATCTCGCGCGCGAGGCCACGCCTGCGGTACGCTATTCACGAGCCTTGTAGCCCGGTGTTCCGCTCCGGGCGGAACCCACGCATGACGCAACTGCACCCGCCCGGCAAACTGGCGCCGCACAACCCGATCGCCGACGACGGCGACGATGTCCATTTTTGTTCGACTTGCGCGTTCGGCTCGGTCTGCCTGCCCGCAGGCCTGGACAAGACCGCATTGAACGAGCTGCACATGCTGGTCGAGCATGTCGGCCCATTCCATGCCGGCGACCACATCTTCCGCAGCGGCGAACGCTTCGGCGCGCTGTACGCGGTGCGTGCGGGGATGGTGAAGACGCGCCAGCTCGACGATGAAGGCCACGAGCAGGTACTCGGGTTCCACTTGCCCGGCGAGATGATCGGGCTGGACGCGATCCATCCGGCGAAATATCCCTGCGACGCGATCGCGCTGGACACGGTGTTCGTGTGCCGGTTCTCGTTCCCGGCCCTGTCCATGCTGGCGGGGAAGATTCCCGACGTGCAGCAGCGCCTGTTCGACCTGCTCAGCGCCGACATCGGCAAATCCAGCCGATTCTCTGGCGACCACACCGCCGACGAACGCCTCGCCGCCTTCTTGCTGGATCTCGCCAACCGTTACGCGGCGCGCGGCTTTGCGCCGAGTGCGTACCGTCTCGTGATGCCGCGCGCGGATATTGCAAACTATCTTCGATTGGCCGCGGAAACCGTCAGCCGCGTGCTGCGGCGGTTCCAGGACCATGGCCTGATCCGTGTCGATGGCCGCGAGCTGGAACTTGTCGACAAGCCGGCGCTGCTCAAACTCGCGCGGCACATCCTGCGCGATTGAACCGAGCCTCAGCGAACATCCGCGGGGCCGGTTTCGAGCGCACTGTTCAATGCCGCGACCAGGGCGCGCGCTTCGTCGCGCAGCGCTGCGTAGGCAGGTTCCCATTGCTGCGGATGCGGCGCGGCAAGCGCGAAGCGCTGCAGGTGTGACGCGGTCGCCTGCAACTGCGCGCGCAGGCGCCCGATTTCGGCGAGCGCGGCCTCGTACTCGCCCTTGCCGATGAAAAAGACCTTGCGATCGCGGCACACGCCGATGCACGGCTGCGGCGCTTCGATCTTGCCGCAGCCAATGCATTGCCATGCCTGGATATAATCAGTCACGTCAGTTGCTCCGCCAACGCGCGCCAGCATGCGCCGGCGCGCCGGCCGCTGCCCTGATCGCGATCAAGCGACCCGCAGTCGCCTGACACAGGTCAAGGCCAGGATTTCTGCGACGGAGCATGCTGGCACCCGCAGATTCACGGAGGCATCGGTTTCATGGATACGCGCATTGGATCGGGATCCTTCCCATCCCGGCCCAGGCAGCCAGCAGGAGCGGCAGACGCCGCCCCTGCCGGCTTTCCTTCACTCTCCGATTTGCCGCGCATCCTCGCCGCCGCACCGCACCGCATGATGTTCTTCGGCGGCGCCACCGCGCTGCTCGTCACCATGACATGGTGGGCATGTTTCCTCGGCGCCGGATACTTCGATCACGCCTTTCCCGCCGCGCCGGTTTATGCCGGTTGGGCGCATGCCGTGTTCACGCAATACGGCATGCTGGCGATGTTCATCTTCGGCTTCCTGCTCACCGTGTTCCCGCGCTGGATGGGACAGCCCGCATTGCCCAAGCGCGCGTATGTACCGGTTTTCGCCGGCGTGTTCGGCGGTTATCTGGTTTCGCACATCGGTTTGCTGAACCTGAAACCCGTGCTGATCGCCGGGTTGGCGCTGATGCTCGGCGGCTGGCTCATGGCCCTGCGCGCGCTCGGCGGCGTATTGCGCCGAAACCAGTGGAAGGATCGCCACGCGCTGTCGTGTTTCGCGGCGTTGAGTTTCGGATTCCTCGGCTTGGCGTGCTTTCTTGCATT
This sequence comes from Pseudomonadota bacterium, assembly GCA_018240765.1. Taxonomy (GTDB): domain Bacteria; phylum Pseudomonadota; class Gammaproteobacteria; order Xanthomonadales; family Rhodanobacteraceae; genus Rudaea. The sequence continues at coordinate 2,517 of JAFEFD010000224.1, forward strand.
CGTGCTCGGCGCGCCATGGCAGTGCGCGATCGTCTCCATCAAGGTTGGAACCTTCGGCCTGTTGCTGCCGATCTTCTTCACGGTCAGCCACCGCATGGTTCCGTTCTTCAGCAGCAATGTGGTCGGGCCTTCGTATCGTGCGTTCCGTCCGGCCTGGAGCCTGCCTGTGCTGTGGGCGTTGCTGCTCGCGCACCTGGGCCTGGAACTGGCGCACCGCTACGACCTGATGTTCCTCGTCGATGCGCCACTCGCGCTATTTTTCGCCTATCACTGGATCGGCTGGCAGCCGTGGAAATGCCTGCGCCCCGGATTGCTGGCCGCATTGCACATCGCGTTGCTCTGGCTGCCGACGGCCTTCGTGCTGTTCACCGTGCAGAGCCTGATCTTGCGCTGGACCGGCGAATTCACGCTCGGCCGCGCGCCGGTGCACGCCCTTACCGTGGGATTCTTCGCCTCGATGCTGGTGGCCATGGTCACGCGTGTCACCCATGGCCATTCCGGACGCCCACTGCAGATGGGCGCGATTCCCTGGCTCACGTTTGCGCTGCTGCAAGGCGTCGTGCTGACGCGCATCTGCGCGGAGCTGGCAGCCAATACGTCGCTGTGGCTGGTTATCGCCGCGTTCGGCTGGGTGATCGCTTTCGCGCCGTGGGTGCTGCGAAGCTTGTGGATCTATTCGACTCCGCGCCGGGACGGGATTCCCGGATAATGCGCGAATGCTCATCGCGTTTTATCCGCAGATAAAATTCCTGCACATCGCCTGCGTCGTCCTCTCCGGCAGCCTGTTCACCCTGCGCGGAATCATGATGCTGGCCGGATCGCAATGGGTGTACCACCCGATCCTGAAGCACGGTTCGTATCTCATCGACTCGACCCTGCTCGCCGCCGGCATCACGCTCGCGGTGATGCTGCACCAGTACCCGTTCGTGCAAGCCTGGCTCACCGCCAAGGTGCTGCTGCTCGTGGTCTACATCGTGTTCGGCGTGTTTGCGCTGCGTCGCGGCGCCACGCGCGCGCGCCGCGCGGGATTTTTCATTGCCGCGCTGGCCGTGTACCTGTTCATCGTCAGCATCGCGATGACGCACGATGCGCGCGGGATATTCGTGCATCTTGACGGCTGAGCCGCGTAATCAGAATTTGTATTCGATACTCGCCCACAGCTTGCGCTCGCTGCTGCTGAAACCGTCGCTGCGATAGTCGGCGAGCTTGAGCAATCCGGTCACTCGTGCGGCCAACGGATAGGTCAGCACCGCGTCGAACTCCGTACCGTAGGCGCGGCCGCCACGGTCGGCATGGAAGTCGTGCCACATCGTTGTCCAGGCCGCTTTGCCGACAAATCCATTGGCGCCGAGGTAACGATCGTCGATGCCGTCGATCGGCGTGGTCAGAAAACGGTCGGCCCAGCCGTCGAAGGCATGCAAGGTCGCAAACGGCGTGGCGAATCCGTAGTGGCCGTTGCCGCCCATGACTTCATCACCGGCCTTGATGGTGACGCCGCGCCAGGTCAGTGATGGCTCGATCAAGCGGTAGCTGGCGCCCTGCGATGCCGGATTGTTTGCGTAGTCGTCCTGCTTGGCGTACTCGAGCGTCCAGCCGAATTTCGCTTCGCCAGCGGTTTGCGTTCCGGTCCAGCGCGCGCCGAGCGTACGCGTGGATGCCGTGGCCACCGTGTCATTGCGCACGAAGTAGGCGTAGCCGACAAGCGTGCCCAGCGGCAGTGCCTGCGCGACGTTGAGCAGGTTCGCGTTCAAGTCCCACGCGCGCAGCAGCGGATTCGGATTGGCGTTGCCGAACACGCGCTGCACTCGATCCAGGTACGCGTAGCGCACGACGGGGCCGCCGTCGGCGAACGCGTAGCGCAACGTGGCCGCATCGAAGGTCTGCTCGTTCTGGCGCCAGCCGGAATTGCCGAAGTAGCGCTGGTTGTCGAAGGCTATGACCTGGCGTCCCAGCGCGCCATCGAACGCGTCGTCCGCGTAGCCGACATAGGCCTCGTGGAATTCGCTGGATTGCGGATCGGCGACGGTCGGGTATTGCGTCTTGCCGTTCGCGCTGCTGTTGTAATGCGCACTGCCCA
>JAFEFD010000225.1 GCA_018240765.1 Pseudomonadota bacterium
GCCACGCGCAGGGCCGCGCCGGACTCGGCCAGCGCCGCATCGCCGGACAGCAGCACGCCGTCGACGCCGAAGTTCGCGGCACTGCGCAGCACCGCGCCAAAATTGTGCGGATTGCCGACCCCGTCGAGCCACGCGAGCAGCGCGTTTTTGTGCGGCGCCAGTTTTTGCAACAGCGCCGTCAGCGCCATCGGCGTGCGCCGGCGCGCCTCGAAGCACACGCCTTCGTGGTGCTGGCTGGCGGTCAGCTTGTCCAGATCCGCATTCCCGACCACGCGATAGCCGAGTTTCTTCTGCACGCACCAGGCGAGCACCGTCTTGAGCTGCGCAATGCGCGATTCGAGCAGATAGACCTTGCGCAAGTCGTGCGGACGTTGCGCGAACAGTGCAAGGCAGGCATTGATGCCGTACACGCGCATCTCGTCGTGGTTGCGGCGCGGCGGTGCGGCGCGTTCGGGGGATTGTTCGTTCATTCCAGGGCCATCGCGGCATCGGCCGGCGCAGTGTGCTTGGGTGGACGCAGCAAAGCCAGCAGGGGCACAGCGACCAGGGTGAGGACCATCATCAACCAGAAATCGTTCAAATAGGCGATTGTCGCTGCCTGCCGCGTGACTTCGCCGTTCAATGCCTCTAGGCTTGCAACCGCCGAGAGCCCGCTCATGTGCGGCAACACGGTCGCATCGAACGGCGTGAGGCGCGAAGCGATTTCCGCGTGATTGACCTGCGTGCTGCGCGCGAGCAACGCCATCATTATCGAGATGCCGACGCTGGATCCGATGTTGCGGGTCAGGCTGTAGATGCCGGCCGCCTCGGTGCGCGTGGCCATTGGCAACGTCGAATACGCGACGGTCGACACCGGCACGAACACCAGACCCACGCCCACGCCCTGCACGATGCCGGTGTAGATGATGTCCCACTGCGGCACGTCGGATGTCCATTGCGTCATCTGCCACATCGAATACGCGGTGATCAACATGCCGATGCCGGCGACCAGGCGCGCGTCCGCGCCGCGCGCAAGCAGGCGACCGACAACGACCATTGCGATCAGGGTACCGATGCCGCGCGGCGCGAGCAGCACGCCCACGGTGACGACCGGGTAGTTCATCAGGGTTTGCAGGTACGGCGGCAGCAGCGCCATCGTCGCGAACAGGACGATGCCGATGATGAAGATGAAGATGTTGCTGGCGAGGAAGTTGCGATCGCGGAACAGGCCCAGGTCCACGAATGGCCGTTCGCTGCTGAGCCAATGCACGAGGTAAAGATAGAACCCGAGCAACGCCAGTGCCGCTTCGATGCGGATTTCCGGCGAATCGAACCAGTCCTTGATCTGGCCGCGATCGAGCAACATCTGCAGCGCGCCGATGCCGATGGCCAGGAAAGCGAAGCCGCGCCAGTCGAAACGCGACGCGTGCGTATCGTCGGCGGGCAGGCTCGCGGCCACGCCGAACAGGCACAGCGCGCCGATCGGCACGTTGATCAGAAACACCCAGTGCCAACTGTAGTTGTCCGTGAGCCAGCCGCCGAGTGGCGGACCGAGGATCGGCCCGACCATCACGCCCATGCCCCACATCGCCATCGCCGCGCCGTGTTTCTCGCGCGGGAAAACGTCGAGCAGCGTCGATTGCGACACCGGCACCAGGGCCGCGCCGAACAGGCCCTGCAACAGGCGGAACACCACCATCTCGTCGATCGTGGTGGCGCTGCCGCACAGGATCGAGGCCACGGTGAAGCCGGCCACGGCAATCAGCAGCAGACGACGGCGGCCGAGTACCGAAGCGAGCCAGCCGCTGGCCGGCGTAGCGATCGCCGCGGCGACGATGTACGAGGTCAACACCCAGGCGATTTCATCCTGGGTCGCCGACAGCGAGCCTTGCATGTTCGGCAGGGCAACGTTGGCGATGGTCGTATCCAGCGCCTGCATCAACGTCGCGAGCATCACCGACACGACCAGCAGGCCGCGGTTTTCGACTTCGCGATGACCCGGCGCGTGACTCATGCGCGCGTCAGTGCGCTGCTGTGGCCGCGCGCGTTTGCGGTTCGGCGCGCGCGCCTTCGATGCGGCCGAGCAGGGAGTTCTGCTTGCCGGTGTCGATCTTGACCACGGCACTCATGCCGGCGCGCAAGGTCGGCCCCGCGCTTTCGTCATCCACCGCAATACGCACGGCAATGCGCTGCACGATCTTGACCCAGTTGCCGGTCGCGTTCTGCGCCGGCAGCACGGAGAACTCCGAGCCGGAAGCGGGACTGATCGAGGCAACGTGCCCCTTCCACGCCTTGCCCGGATAGGTATCGACTTCGATGCTGACCGGCTGGCCGACGCGGACATTGGTCAGGTCGGTTTCCTTGAAATTCGCGTCGATCCACAATCCGCGCGTCGCCACGAGTGGCATCGCGGCCTGCCCCGGCGCGAGAAAATCGCCGGGTTGCAAGTTCTGCCTGCCGATGGTGCCGTCGATCGGCGCGCGCACGGTGGCGTGATCAAGATCCAGTTCCGCAGCAGCCAGTTGTGCCTTGGCGAGCTTGTAGCCGGACAATTCCTGGTCCGGGGTTTCCGGCAGGCCACCCAGCAGGCTCTGCGCCTTGGCCACGCCGGCAACGTTGGAGTCGCGCTTGCCGCGCGCGTCGGCGAGGTTGTTCGCGGCGTCGTCCACGTCCTTCTGCGCGACCAGGCCCTTGCGCCGCAACTCCTGCATGCGTTTGTACTGTGCCTCGTTCACGCGCAGCGCTTCGTCGGCCGAACGCACATTCGCCTGCGCGGAACGAAATCCGGCGCGCGCCGCGTCGAGCAGGCTGCTGATGCCTTCCATCTGCGCCTGCGCGCGGGCCACGGCGATCTGCAGCGGTTCCGGATCGATGCGAAACAGCACGTCGCCCTTCTTCACCGCCTGGTTCTCGCGCACGTCGACCTCGACCACGCGGCCGGCGACTTGCGGCGCAATGGTGGCGCGGTCAGCCTGCACGTAGGCGTTGTCGGTGGACACATAACGACCGGCGGTGACATACATCCAGGCGCCGACGATGATCACCAGGGCCGGCCCGAGGATCCACAGCACGGTATTGCGGCGCCGGCGCTTTCCCGGCGCAGGCGCCTGCTCGGTGACGGGCGACCCATATTGTTTGTCGGTCATGTTCGATCCTGTTCGATCACGCGCCGATCTGGTCCAGCGCGTGCAAGTTGTTCTTCATCCGCGTCAGCGTGGACATCATCGCCTTCATTTCGGCAGCGGATACGCCACGTTGCGCCTCGCGCAGCAATTCAGTGGAAATCTGCTCCATGTCGTCGACCACGCCGTGCGCGCGTGGCGTCAAATACAAGCGCCAGGCGCGGCGGTCGGCGGGGTCGGCGCGGCGTTCGACGAAACCGGCCTTTTGCAGGCGGTCGATGACGCGGCCGATCGCGATCGGCTCCATCTCCAATTGTTCCGCCAACTCGTTCTGACGCATGCCCTCGCCGCGATGCAGGCGCTTGAGCGCGCGCCACTGCGCGCGGGTCAGGTTGAAACATACCGCGCGCCGGTCGAAATGCTTGCGCATCAA
>JAFEFD010000226.1 GCA_018240765.1 Pseudomonadota bacterium
GCGCGTCCTCTTCAATGCCTGGCTACATCAGTTTCCAGCAGCATGCGCACATAGCGCGAATACGGAACGCCGCGGACAGCGGCCTTCGCCTTGATCGCTTCGAACAATGCCGCCGGCAGGCGCATGTTCAATGCAGCAACCTTCGGCTCGATCTCGAAACGCATCGGCTTGAATTTCGAAAGATCGTAGGTCGATAGGTCAGCTTGGGCCACGAATTTTTCCGCGGCTTTGTCGCTTCTCAGGGACGGCATGGATTTGCGTTTCATAGTGATCAACCTCTTGCTTGTGCATGTAGCGGGCGCTGATTGGGCGCAGTCGGGCTTGACCATCGATTTCCCGAAGTAGAAACACCAGGAAGACGTAGCGACCGGCTGCCGTTTTCCCAATCGCTCGCATGCGCGGCTCGTGCGGGTGCGGATCGGGCATGACAGCAGGTTCGTCCGACAACACCTGTTCGATTTCCTCACGGGATACGCCGTGCTTGCCGCATTTCGGCCAGTTGCCGCTATCCCAATCGAATCCGGCAATCTGCATGGCTGGAGGATATCACGTTGTGTAGACAAATGCACTACATACGTCAACACGTTATCACAGCAAGATAATTTTCGCCCCGCTAAAAATCCCCCGCCATCGCCTGCAACGCTGCAAGTGCGGCGAGTCCCGCCGTTTCCGTGCGCAGAATGCGCGGCCCCAGGCGCAGGCCGTGGAATCCGGCCTGGGTCAGCAGGGCGACGTCGTTGGCGGTGAATCCGCCTTCGGGGCCGACCGCGAGGATTGCGCCATTGTCGATTTGTGGAAATTGCCGCAACGTGACGTCGCCTTCCGGGAGCAGGGCAAGCCGTAGCGCTGGCGCGTCGCCGAGCGCCGCCAACCAGCGATCCATGGCCTGCGGCGCTGCGAGTTCCGGCAAATGGGTGCGGCCGCATTGCTCGCAGGCGCTGGCGATGACGCCGCGCCAATGCGCCATGCGGCGTTCGGCGCGCTCGGCGTCGAGTTTCACTTCGGTGCGCTCGGTGACGACCGGGACGATGCGCGCGACGCCGAGTTCGGTGGCCTTTTGCAGGACCCAGTCCATGCGCTCGCCGCGCGCAATCGCCTGCGCGAGCGTGAGCGACAGAGGCGATTCGCGCTCGACGATGCGCTTCTGCCCGACTTCCGCGGTGACCGCATGCTTGGCCAGCGAGGCCAGTGCGGCATCGAATTCGTAGCCGTCGCCGTTGAACAGGATCAACGGTGCGCCGCGTTCGAGTCGCAGCACGCGCGCGACATGCTCGCCGGCCTGGTCGGGCAGCAGCACCTCGCGGCCGGGACGCAGATCGTGATCGACGTGGATTCTCGGAATGCGCATTTCAGCCCACCGCCTTTGCTATGCCTTCGATCGCCACCTCGACCATCAAGTCGATTTCCTCCGGCGCGATCACATACGGCGGCATGAAGTAAACCACATCGCCGAGCGGACGCAGCAACACGCCGCGCTCCAATCCATGACGATACACGCGCAGGCCGCGGCGTTCGGATGCCGCGAAAGGCACGCGCATCGACTTGTCGCGTACCAGTTCCACCGCGGCGATCATGCCGGTCTGGCGTACCTCGGCCACATGCGGATGATCGACAAGCGGTGCGAGTCTGCGTGCCATCTGCGCGGCCAGTTCATGGTTACGTTCGAGCACGGGCTCGTCGCGGAAAATCGCCAGCGTCGCCAGCGCGGCGCGGCAGGCGAGCGGATTGCCGGTGTAGCTGTGCGAATGCAGGAATGCTTTTCCGCCCGCGTACTCGGCCCAGAAAGCGTCGTAGACATCACTCGTGGTCAACACGGCCGACAGTGGCATGAAGCCACCGGTAAGCCCTTTCGACAGGCACAGGAAATCCGGCGCGATGCCCCCTTGCTCGCAGGCGAACAGCGTGCCGGTACGGCCGAAGCCGACCGCGATTTCGTCGGCGATCAGGTGCACGCCGAATTCGTCGCAGAGTTTGCGCAAAGCGGTCAGGTATGCAGCGTCGTACATGCGCATGCCACCAGCGCATTGCACCAGCGGCTCGACGATCACGGCGCAGACTTCGTGTGCGTGGCGTTCCAGCGCAACACGCATGTCGTCGAGCTTGCGCAGCGAATGCTCGCGCCAGGATTCGCCCGGCGCGCGCTCGAAGCAATCCGGTGACGGCACGAAAATCGGTTCGTGCAAGAGTGGCGCATAAGTCGCGCGATACAACGGCACGTCGGTGACCGACAGCGCGCCAAGCGTTTCGCCGTGATAGCTGCCGGTCAGGGCGATGAAGCGCGTCTTGCCGGGTTTGCCCACGTTGCGCCAGTAGTGGAAGCTCATCTTCAGCGCGACTTCCACGGCGCTGGAGCCGTTGTCGGCGAAGAAGACGCGCGAAAATCCTGGTGGAACGATCCGCAGCAGTTCTTCGCTCAGTTGGATCGCCGGCTCGTGCGTGAATCCGGCGAAGATCACGTGTTCGAGCGCATCGAGTTGATCCTTCACGGCTGCGCCGATACGCGGATTGGCATGGCCGAAGAGGTTTGTCCACCACGAGCTGACCGCATCGAGGTAGCGCTTGCCGTTTGCGTCGACCAGCCACGCGCCTTCGCCGCGCACGATCGGGGTCATCGGCAGCGCGTCGGCGCCGGCATGGTCGCGCATCTGCGTGCACGGGTGCCAGATCGCTGCGAGGTCGCGTTCGCGCAGTGCCGCGTTGGCGTCGGAAGAAGCGTTGCGGTTCATTTTGCTATGATCGTCGGGGATCATCCGCAACACAAGGCGACGGCGATGCGTACCCAGAAGTTTCGTGCACGCGGTTTCACGTTGATAGAGATCCTTGTCGTCGTCGTGATCCTCGGCATCCTCGCCGCGATCGTGGTGCCGCGCGTGATGGAACATCCCGGCGAAGCGCGCCAGGTGCGCGCCAAACAGGACATCCAGGCCATCGTCACCGCGCTCAACACCTACAAGCTCGACAACTTCACCTATCCGAGCACCGAGCAGGGCCTCGACGCACTCGTGCGCAAACCGACCGGCACGCCGGAAGCGCCGAACTGGCACCAGTACCTGGACAAGCTGCCGAAGGATCCGTGGGGCCGCACCTACATGTA
>JAFEFD010000227.1 GCA_018240765.1 Pseudomonadota bacterium
AGAAGCTGTCCGAGCGCCGCGCCAAGGGTGTGTACGACTACCTGACCGAGCATGGCGTCGATGCCAGCCGCCTGGATGGTCCGAAGGGCTTCGGCGAGTCGAACCCGATCGACACCAACAAGACCTCGGCTGGCCGTCAGCGCAACCGTCGCGTCGAGTTGAAGGTGGAAAGCCAATAAGGCTTCCGCTTACCGCAACACGAAAAAGCCCGGCGTTGCCGGGCTTTTTCTTTTCAGCGTTTCGACAACAGGTAGTGCGCGACGAGCCATTCGTTGCCGCCGCGATAACCGAACAGTTCCGCACAGGCCATCCAGAACATGCGCCAGCGCTGGTGCCAGACGCGTGCCTGATCGCCATACGCCTGCTCCAGGACCTTCAGCACTTCGGCGCGGTTCGAATCTTGATTCGCCAGCCAGGCATTAGCCGTCTTCTCGTAGTGCGTGCCTGACAGTCGCCATTGTCGTTCGATGGCGAGATCGCGCTGGAACCAGAGCAAGGTATCGGCCGACGGCATCAGTCCGCCGGTGAAGAAGTGGCGGCCCATCCAGTTGTCGTCGCCTTGCGTCTCGAAGGGATACATCAATTCGCGATGGCAGAAGATGTGCACGAAAAGTTTTCCGTCCGCACGCAGCCACGACGCGATGCGTTCGAGCAGGACAGCGTAGTTGCGCATATGCTCGAACATCTCGATCGACACGCAGCGGTCGAAGCGTGATGATGCAAGCTCCAGCCGATTCACATCCTGGGTGATGACTTCAACGTTACCTAAACCCGATGCGCGGCAGCGCGCTAGGATAAATTCGCGCTGCGGCGCGGAATTCGACACGGCCGTGATGCGCGACTGTGGGTAGCGTTGCGCCATCCACAGCGTCAGCGAGCCCCAGCCACAGCCGAGTTCGAGCACGTCCTGCCCATCGGCAAGTTCCGCGCGTTCGCCATAGAGGGACAGCATCGCTTCCTCGGCCTGCTCCAGCGTTTCGTTCCCGCGCGGGTAGTAGCAACTCGAATACTTCAGACGCTTGCCCAGGCACATTTCGAAAAAGCGCGGCGGCAATTCGTAGTGCTGCGCATTCGCTGCATCGGTGTGTATCGCGACCGCACTTTCGCGCAGGTCGTCGAGGCAGCGTTGGAAGCGCGTCCATGCGGTAACCGCATCTGCCGCGCCTTCCTCGCGCAGGCGTTGCGCGCACAGGCGGCGGATGCCGGCGCGAATGGCCCAGTCTGGCAGCAGGCCGCGTTCGGCCAAGTCCATCAGGCCGCGTGGTGCGTCGGGGGCTTCGCTTGCGGCAATGGCGGTGATGTTGTCATTCATGAGGATTTTTTCGGGAGCCAGGGGATCAGCATGCTGGTCGTGCGCTGGTAATCGCGGTAATCGTCGCCGCGTGTGCGCAGCGCTTGCGCTTCGGTGAACGGGATGCCGCTAACCCAGACCAGTGAAGCGAGCATCAGCACCGGTCCGATCAGGCTGAGCAACCATGCCGGAAACGGCGCGCCGATGGCGAGGAAAACGTAAGTGAACCAGTGCAGCCATTCGAAAAAATAATTCGGATGGCGCGAATACCGCCACAGTCCGCTGCGGCAGGCCCTGCCGCGATTTTGCGGATTCGCACGGAAAGCGGACAACTGCGCATCGGCGATGGATTCGCCGGCCAGGCTCACGATCCATATCGCCAGGCCCATTCCGCACCAGACCGAAAACGTCTCGCGCGGGTTCTCGGCCACGGCCGCAAACGGCAGCGAGAACAGCGCGATCAGCAAGCCCTGGCCCATGAAGAATGCGAAGAACTTGCGCTGATCGCCGTGCCAGTATTCGCGCAAGTAGCGATAACGCCCGTCTTCGCTTTCGTTCAGCACGCGCGCGAGGATGTGCAGGCACAGGCGGAATCCCCACAGGCTGCCGAGCAAAGCGACCGCGAGCCGTGATGCCAATCCGCCACTGCCGACTGCGGCGTAGAACAATGCGCTGGCGCCCATGCCCGCCGCCCAGATCGCATCGACGATGCCAGCGTTGCGCGTGCGACGCTGGATCAGCCAGCCGACGAGCATCGCCACGCTGGCCACGATCCATACGTACAGGATATTGATCGGGCTCATCGCAACGCTCCGTGCAAGACTGGTGGTGCGCGATGTTTGCGCACGAGATGTCGCGCCAAATAAAACAACGTCGGCGCCAGAATCGCCCAGGCGATGGCAAGCGCGCCGAGTGCGAGTGCGGGCCGCGCGGCGAAGGACAGGGCGTTCCAGCCACGTGCGGCGGCGAGGTAGGCGAGCGGGGCGCCGACTGCGCCGAGAACGGAGGCGAGCGCCAGGTGCGCTTTCAGCCAGGTCAGCGAATGGTTGAGGGTCAGGGCGAAGCTCATCCACAGCGCCACGATCCAGATCGGCGCGAAGTCCGGCGAAGGCACGGGCGCTGCATACGTGAAAATGCCGCCGCGCACGCACAGCGTATCGACGGCGAATCCGGCAATTGCCGCACATGCCATCACTTCGAGATCGGCGCGGCGTTCGTTCGATACCGAGAGCTGCCATGCCGCAAACACGGCGAGCATCGCGGGTCCGGCCCACCACCAGCCGCGCGCGGCGCCTGCGATAGCGGCGAGCCAGGTCGCTTGATAGAAGCCGATATTGATCCAGTTGTTCATGCCATGCCGTCCGTGCCAGGAACAAATTGCGCACGCCGGGAGCCGGGCTTGACCAGCAGCATCTGCACGTCGCCGGTCGAGCGCTCGCGGAACCCTGCTTCGCAGTAGGCGAGGTAAAAATCCCACATGCGCATGAAACGCTCGTCGTAGCCGAGTGCCCGCACCTGCGCGGCGCGTGCATGGAAACGTTCGCGCCAGGCCGCAAGCGTGAGCGCATAGCTCGGGGCGATGTCCTCAAGGTGGAACAATTTCAGATCGCTCGTGCGCGCCGCCGCCTCGAGCATCGCGCTGACGGATGGAATGAAACTGCCGGGGAAGATGTAGCGTTTGATGAAGTCGACCGCACGCAGCGCCTGCGCGTAGCGGTGATCCTCGATCGTGATCGCCTGGATCAGCGCCATGCCATCGGGTTTGAGCAATGCGCCGACCTTGCCGAAGTAGGAATCCAGGTATTGATGGCCGATCGCCTCGATCATCTCGATGGAAACGAGTTTGTCGTAGCGACCGTCGAGATCGCGGTAGTCGCGCAGCAGCACCTCGACGCGATCACTCAATCCTGCTGCGTGCACGCGCTCGCGCGCCAAGTCGAACTGTTCGCGCGAGATGGTCGTGGTGGTGACACGACAGCCGTGCCGTTGCGCGGCGTGGATGGCAAAGCCGCCCCAGCCGGACCCGATTTCGACGACGTGGTCGTCTGCGCACAAGGCGAGTTTTTCGCAAATGCGTTCGAGCTTGCGCCTGGACGCAACCTCCAGCGTGTCGTCGGCGCGCGCGTATAGCGCCGACGAATACATCAGGTTCTCGTCGAGGAACAGGCGGAACAGATCGTTGCCGAGGTCGTAATGCGCTGCGATATTGCGGCGGCTGCCATTGCGTGTATTGCGATTGAGCGCATGCCAGGCACGCATCGCCCAGCCGCCAAGGCGCGCCAGACCGGTTTCCATCGCATCGAGCAGGTCGCGGTTGCGCACCAGCATGCGCATCAGCGCGACCGGATCGTCGCTGCGCCAGATGCCGTCCATGTACGCTTCGCCTGCGCCGACGCTGCCGTTCGCGGCGACGTGACGGTAAAACGCGGCATCGTCGACCTCCAGCGTCGCGTGCAAGGTGTCGTGCGGATTGCGCGCGGGCGTACCCAGCACAACTTCGCCGAGCGCATCGACAACTTGTAGCCGACACTCGCGCAACATGCTCATCTGTTTATGCAGGCGTGCGCGCAAGGCGCGGTCCAGTGCGCTCCAGGGTCTGGCGGGCGCGGATTCGATGGTGCTGGCAATGTCCTGGCTCATGCGTCGCTCGCTCCGGATTTCGGGTGATCGTACACGGGGTTGCGTCGAAGAAAGATCAACAGCGCCTGCCAGTGGATCGCGGCGACGACCTTCAGCGTCATCGCCGGATAACGCAGCAGCACGCGAGCGAGATTCGCGCCGGTCAATGGTTTGCGTTCCATCACGAGCGTGGCGTCGAATTCGTTCTTGCCTGCGTCGATCACGTCCATGTGCACGCGCAAGGCCTCGTCCGGCGCGGTAAAACGCCAGGCATAATCGCGCTGCATCGGCACAAATGGCGAGACGTGGAAGGCCTTGGCGAAATCCCAGCGCAGCGCGGCGCCAGGGCGCTGCGCGCCGGAGACCGGCAACACGTAGCTGTGGCGTTCCTTCCACGGCGTGTTCGTGATTTCGGCGACGATGGTGTCGAGCGTCGTGCCGTCCTGCGCGTAGCAGTAGTAGAAACTCACCGGGTTGAAGCAGTGGCCAAAATAACGCAGGTGCGCGAGCAGGCGAATCGGACCATCCGGAGCGCGTCCGGTCGCCTCACGCACGCGTGCACGCACCGCGTCGGCCAGCGGCACGGATGGGTCGCCCAGATAATCGCTGCGTTTGAATTGGGCGAGATTGCGCCGGTTCACCGACCACAGCCAGCGTGCGCTGAAGACGCGGTCAAGTTCGGCCAGATCCAGGTACAGCATGTACATGCGATAGCGGAATGCGTGCGCGTGCGGCGCATGACGGCGATGCCGCACCCAGCCTTCGTAGATGCAACTGGCGAACGGCGCGTTCACGGCCAGCGCACTCCCAGACCATTGGCGACGTCGACCGCGCTGCGCATGCCGTCCTCGTGGAAACCCCAGCCCCAATACGCGCCCGCGAACCAGGTCCGATTGACGCCCTGAATTTCCGCCTTGCGTTTCTGTGCGGCGACGCTGGCTTGCGTGTAGACCGGATGCTGATAGCGCAGGCGCTTGAGGATCTTCTGCGGTGCGATCTGCGCCGTGCGGTTGAGCGTGACCACGATGGGTTCGGCGCAGTCGAGCGACTGCAGCAGGTTCATGCAGTAACTGACCGTGCACGCCTGCGTGTCGTCGCGCGGCACGATCGCATTCCACGCCGCCCAGGCCCGGCGCCGGCGTGGCAACAGGTCCGCGTCGGTGTGCAGAACGGTGTCGTTGTCCTGATACGGCATCGCGCCGAGAATCTCGCGCTCTTGAAATCCGGCATCGCCGAGTACCGCAAGTGCCTGATCGCTGTGGCAGGCGAGGACGACCTGATCGTAGCGTTCAGTGCCGGCGGGGCTTTGCACCGTCACGCCATCCACGTCGCGCGTCACGCGCGTGGCCGCGCAGCCGAGACGTTCGCGCACGCGCCAGTTCTTGCGCAACGCGCGCACATAGGTCTGCGAACCGCCCTTGACCACCCGCCACTGCGGACGATCGCGCATCTGCAGCATCTGGTGGTTGGCCATGAATTGCACGA
>JAFEFD010000228.1 GCA_018240765.1 Pseudomonadota bacterium
GCGCCGGTCTTGCGCTTGAGCGCCTTGCGCGCGACGGCGAGCAGCGCGTCGTTGCGGAACTCGAGCTCGGCGCCTTCGAGCTCGAACATGCGCTTGAACTGCTTGACGATGGCGTTCTTCGGCTCCGTCAGGATCTTGATCAACGCCGGTTCGTCGAGTTCTTCGAGCGTGGCAACGACCGGCAGGCGCCCGACGAATTCAGGGATCAGGCCATACTTGACCAGATCGCCGGGTTCGACGTCCGCCAGCAACTTGCCGACATTGGTCTGCTTGCTCTTGCTGCGCACTTCGGCGACAAATCCGATTCCGGTCGACTCGGAGCGCTGCTGGATGACCTTGTCCAGGCCCGAGAACGCGCCGCCGCAGATGAACAGGATGTTCTTGGTGTCGACCTGCAGGAATTCCTGTTGCGGATGCTTGCGCCCGCCTTGCGGCGGCACGCTGGCCATGGTGCCTTCGATGAGTTTCAACAGCGCCTGCTGCACACCCTCGCCGGAGACATCGCGCGTGATCGACGGGTTTTCGCTCTTGCGCGAGATCTTGTCGATTTCGTCGATGTAGACGATGCCCGACTGCGCCTTCTCGACGTCGTATTCGCATTTCTGCAACAGCTTCTGGATGATGTTCTCGACGTCCTCACCCACGTAACCGGCTTCCGTCAGCGTGGTCGCGTCGGCGATCGTGAACGGCACGTTGAGCAACCGCGCCAGCGTTTCGGCGAGCAAGGTCTTGCCCGATCCGGTCGGTCCGATCAAAAGGATGTTGGACTTGGCCAACTCGACTTCGTCGTTGGCCTTGCGCGAATCGAGCCGCTTGTAATGGTTGTAGACGGCGACCGCGAGTACCTTCTTGGCGCGGCCCTGCCCGATCACGTACTGGTCGAGCACGTCCATGATCTCGCGCGGCTTGGGCAGGTGGCTCTTCTTGCCGGCGTTCTTTTCCTCGAGTTCCTCGCGGATGATGTCGTTGCACAGCTCGACGCATTCGTCGCAGATGTACACGCTCGGGCCCGCAATCAGCTTGCGCACCTCGTGCTGGCTCTTGCCGCAGAACGAGCAGTACAGAATCTTGCTGCTGTCGCCGGATCGGCCCTGGCGCTCGTCGCTCATACCCTTGGAACCCCGTCACTCATCGCGTTTTTAGAATACCACAGGCCAGCGCCAATCCACCCGCTGCCGACAAGCGGGGGTTTTGTGCTGGCAACCGGAATAAATTGCCTGGAATCAGGCCGTTTTGACAGTCTCGGCAGGACGCTGCTCGATGACTTCGTCGATCAGGCCGTAGGCCTTGGCCTCGGTCCCGCTCTTGAAGTTGTCGCGCTCCATGTCGCGCTCGATCTGTTCGAGGGACTGGCCGGTGTGCTTGACGTAGATATCGTTCAGGCGACGCCGCAGATACAGGATCTCACGCGCCTGGATTTCGATATCGGTCGCCTGCCCCTGCGCACCGCCGGACGGCTGGTGGATCATGATGCGCGAATTCGGTAGTGCGAAACGCTTGCCCTTCGCTCCGGCCATCAGCAGCAGCGACGCGGCGCTGGCCGCCTGACCGATGCAGATCGTGCTGACATCCGGCTTGACAAACTGCATGGTGTCGTAGATCGCCAGACCCGCAGTGACCACGCCACCCGGGCTGTTGATGTACAGGTTGATGTCCTTGTCCGGGTTTTCGGACTCCAGGAACAGCAATTGCGCAACGATCACGTTGGCCATGTAGTCGTCGATCGGGCCGACGCAGAACACCACGCGCTCCTTGAGCAGGCGCGAGTAGATGTCGTAGGCACGTTCGCCGCGCGGGGTCTGTTCGACCACCATCGGCAC
>JAFEFD010000229.1 GCA_018240765.1 Pseudomonadota bacterium
CCGGGTTGATCTGCAGCTTCAACTTGCTCTCCAAGTACCGCTTTGTCGTCGCGAACGCATGCTCGGCCGCCGCTCGGCTGCCGAGGTACACGTTGCAGTCATCGGCGTAGCGCGCGAAGGCGTGGCCCCGCCGCTCCAGTTCCCGGTCCAGGTCCGTCAGCATGATGTTGCTCAGCAACGGCGACAGCGGCCCGCCTTGCGGCGTGCCCTCCCGTCTCGGCTGCGCCAGCCCATCGCGCATCAGTGAGTGTGATCAGCGAATTCGATGGACCACTGATCGACTTCGGTGATGGCCGACGGCGCCCGTCACTGACGCGGCAATCATCGCAGGCGGCGTGTGGGTCGACATGCCGGTGACGTGCAGTTCGACGATGGGCATCAGGACCATGAACGAGAACGCCGCCAGTGTTGAGGCTGGCGGCGTTGGTCGCGCAGTGCTCAGAACGGCGGATCGTCGGTGTCCGGCAGCGGGTCGGGCTGGATCATTCTGTGCTGCGAGAGTTCGTCGTAGCAGCGATGGATCTGATCGCCGTAGCGGGCCTCGAACAGATCGAGCAAGCCGTAGAGGAAGTCGTGGATCTGGACGACGGCATCGTCGCTGAGCGGCGGCAGCTCGATGGGCGAGGCGGCGTGGCGTTGGTGGTCGGCAGACATGTCGGTGCCCCGGTGATCAGCGCCGCGCCGTCGCCCGCCGGGGCGCCGGTGCTTCAGGCTGGGCGAAGACCTCGAAGTACAGCTTCTCGTCGAGCAGCGGCAGCTCGCGCTGCGCGGCCGCGGCCAGCAGCTCCGCGGCCATCGTGGTGAGGATGCGGTAGTTGCCCGCGGCGTGGTCGCACAGCGTGTGGCGCAGCTGCGGCGTCATCAGGCTGGCGTTGCCCGCGCCGGCCAGCAGATGGCCCAGGCTCGCGTAGAGCTCCTCGCGGCCGGCATGCTCGGTGGCCAGCCGCGTGCGGATGCGGCTGCCCAGCGGGATCAGCTCCTCGCGGCGCAGCTTGTCGACGAGGCGGGCGTCGCCGGCGAGCACCACGCACAGCAGCGGCTGCGAATCGAACCGGGCGCTGGCCATCAGGCGCAGCTCGCTCAAGCCGGCCGGGCTCATCTCCTGCGCCTCGTCGATGAGCAGCACCACGCGCCGGCGCGTCGTCTCCAGATGCGCCAGCCAGCGCTCGCGCAAGGCCTTGAAGCCGCCCCAGCGGTTGTGCGGGCGCAGCGGCACGGCGAAGATGTCGCCGAGCTCGCGGTACAGGTCGGCCAGGTTGCTCTGCGGGTGGTTGATGGCGCCCACGGTCACGTCGGGCAGCCGCGCCAGCCGATCGGCCAGCAAGCGCAGCGCCACGCTCTTGCCCGTGCCGGGGTCGCCGTGGATCATGGCGAAGCCGCCCTCGCGGATCTGCGCGTGCTCGATGCGCCAGCAGAAGTTCTCCAGCTTGGGCGGCACGTAGATCGCCTCGGTGGGCAGCTCCGGCGCGAAGGGGTTCCACTTCAGCCCGTACAGGGCCAGCAGTTTTTGGTTCATTGCGGGTCGTTGGCGGTCGGCGCCGATGGGGGGCAAGCCGATGAGGCGGGCTCGGTCGTTGGCAGGTACGCCGGCGGCATGCCGGTGGCCGCGTACTCGGCCAGCAGCTCGCGCAGCAGCGGCGCCATGCCCGTGGGCGGCAGCGGCGACAGGTCTGTGCCGGCAGGCTCCAGCCGCCGGCGCTTGCCATCGGCATTGGCGGCCTTGTCCAGCGGCTGGATCGGGCACAGGATGGCGCCGGTGCGGGGATCGACGAGGTCGACGCGGCTGAGGTCCCAGCGGGCATAGCGCACGTGGACCTCGCCGAGGTGGCGCAAGCGCGCCGGGATCTCGAAGCGCGTGCCGCCCAGGCTGAGCGTGCCGTCGGCGCGGCGCGCGCGGCGACGGACCTCGATGCGGAAGGCGTCGCGCAGCACCGCGGCGTCGGGACACTGGCGCGCGACCGACGGGCTGTGCAGGTAGCGCGCCAGCGGCGTGACGCCCAGCTCGGTGTGCACCGTGCGGTGATATTCCTGCTCGGCCCAGGCCTGGGTGGCCTCGTTGAGCAGCTCCAGCGTCAGCGCCTGCTCGCCCTCGAGCATGGCCATCAGCCGGCCCTCGACGCGGCCCCAGAAGGATTCCTGCTTGGCGTTCTGGTAGGGGCTGTACGGCAGCGTCGTCTGGTGCACGACGCCCAGCGCCGCCAGCCCGCTGGTGACCTCTTCGCTGAGCATGGCCGCGCCGTTGTCGGTCATCAGCGCACGCGGCAGGCCGCGCTTCATGAACGCCTGCGACAGCCCGTGCACGAGGCTGCGCGCAGACTCGTCGAGGTACCACTGCAGGTGGCACACCAGGCGCGAGCGGTCGTCGATGACGCCCAGCAGCATCGGCTTGACCCAGGCGCCGGCGCGGGTGAGCACGCGGCGCGAGGCGTGGTGGAAGTCCAGGTGCCAGAGTGCGGCGACGTGCTCGACCTCGAAGCTGCGCACCTCCAGTTGCTCCAGCCGATCGCGGGCCGCGACGGCACCCTCGGTCGCTCGCTTGGGTCGCGCCTGACGATGCATGCCCCGGGCGCGCAGGTAGCGCCGCAGCGTCGTGTACGAAGGCACCGGCGTGCAGGGGTCCTGCGCCCGGCAGGCCACGCGCAGGTTGTCCAGGTGCAACTGCGCCGTCCAGCCCGGATGCTCGCGGTACTGGGCGGTCAGGGCCGCGATGGCCGCAGCGCTCAGGCTGGGGAAGCAGCCCTCGTCGGCGCGCGGTCGGTCGCGCAGCGCCGCCACCGGGTCCGCCGCACGGCGGGCCTTGTAGTACCAGCGCTCCAGGGTCGAGGCGCCGAAGCGCACGTCCAGGCCCGTCTCGGGGTGGCGCCAGGTCTTGGCCGCCAGCGCGGCGAAGGCGGCGTTGAGCTCCCGCGGTCCGGGAGGTGCGGCCAGCAAGGGGCCGATGATCGAGAAGCGCAGCCGCGCCCATCGATCCCGCTTCGGGGGATCGGTAATCGTCGTCAATGCAAAGCTCCAGGTCAGACCGCACCACTGCGGCACGGCTCGCCCAAGGCTATGCAGCCTCACCGGGGCTGGCTACGGGCGTCTTCTGCGGGTGCTCAGCGACCCTCGCGCAGCTCGATCGCCGCCGCTGCCGCCCCGCCAGCCGTCACCGGGCTGAGCCAGACCAGCAGTCGCGTCACGGCCTCGTGCGATGGGCCGGTGAAGCGTTCGAGCAGTTCGCCCGGCAGGTCCTGTGCAGCTGCCGGCGGCATGAAGCGCGCACAGGCTGCGCGCCACAGCGGCGTCAATGGAAACTGCTGCTGCCACCAGTCGCGCCAGCGCTGCAGCGTGCGCCGCGCGACGCCCAGCTGCGTGCCCAGCTGCGCCGCCGCTGGTGTCGGCCCGGCTCGCCGGGCCGACACCAGCACCACCGCGAGCGCCAGGTACACCCGCCGGCCAAGGAAGCGCACCGACTTCGATGTCGATCGCTTGCGGCACCGGGCACAGCAAAAGCTCAGCCGCAACGAGTAGTCCGGCCGAACCTCGCGAGGGCAGCCCCGGGGCTTGCGCGGATAGTCGGCCCGGTGCAGCGCGCCGCCGCAGCCGCAGCCCTCGGATCGGGTCTGCTCGGCCAGTTCGTGGTCGATGCGCAGCAGCAGCGCGGGGAACTTCGGGTCTTGCAGCAGGGCGTGGCACACTCGAACGGTCTCTGATCTTGGTCGAACAGAGACTCTCCCACAGGGATCGTTTGTTCAAGATCCTTGAGGGAGATCTTCTGGCCTCCATCGCGCTGCCTGATCAAATCAGCGGCCAGGAGCATCGAGATCCGTGGCCGTGCTCAATGGCTTGTATGTAGTCGTCGTGATTCAGAGGGTGCGACGGGCGCTTGAACTCAATCAACAGGCAGGCGCCGTTCAAGTCCTCGTTCAGCAACAAGTCGGGACGCTCCTGCACTTTGTCCCCCGTGTACTTGCGGCCCAAGGCGTCTTCTACCGTGCGCCTGAGGGTCTGGTTGGAACGGAAGAAGGTGTAC
>JAFEFD010000022.1 GCA_018240765.1 Pseudomonadota bacterium
GCGCTGGCCTCGCCGGAGATGATCCGTTCGTGGTCGTTCGGCGAAGTGAAGAAGCCCGAGACGATCAACTACCGCACGTTCAAGCCCGAACGCGACGGTCTGTTCTGCGCGGCCATCTTCGGGCCGATCAAGGACTACGAGTGCCTGTGCGGCAAGTACAAGCGCATGAAGCACCGCGGCGTCGTCTGCGAAAAGTGCGGTACCGAAGTGACCCTGACCAAGGTGCGTCGCGAGCGCATGGGCCACATCGACCTGGCGTCGCCGGTCGCGCACATCTGGTTCCTGAAGTCGCTGCCGTCGCGCATCGGCCTGATGCTCGACATGACATTGCGCGACATCGAGCGCATCCTGTACTTCGAAGCCTATGTCGTCATCGATCCGGGCCTGACTCCGCTCAATCGCGGCCAGTTGCTCAACGAGGAACAGTATCTGCAGGCGGTCGAGGAGCACGGCGACGAGTTCGACGCGCGCATGGGCGCCGAAGCGGTCTACGAGCTGCTCAAGACCATCGACCTGGGCGCCGAGCTGATTCGCTTGCGCGAGGAAATCGCCAGCACCAATTCCGAAACCAAGCTCAAGCGCCTGTCCAAGCGCATCAAGCTGGTCGAGGCTTTCAATGATTCCGGCAATCGTCCGGAATACATGGTCATGACCGTGCTGCCGGTGCTGCCGCCGGACCTGCGTCCGCTGGTGCCGCTGGAAGGCGGCCGCTTCGCCACGTCGGATCTGAATGACCTGTACCGCCGCGTGATCAACCGCAACAACCGCCTGCGCCGACTGCTCGAGCTCAATGCGCCGGACATCATCGTGCGCAACGAAAAGCGCATGTTGCAGGAAGCCGTTGACGCGCTGATGGACAACGGCCGCCGCGGCCGCGCCATCACCGGCACCAACAAGCGTCCGCTGAAGTCGCTCGCCGACATGATCAAGGGCAAGCAGGGTCGCTTCCGCCAGAACCTGCTAGGCAAGCGCGTCGACTACTCCGGCCGTTCGGTCATCGTGGTCGGCCCGACTCTGAAGCTGCATGAGTGCGGCCTGCCAAAGAAGATGGCGCTGGAACTGTTCAAGCCGTTCATCTTCTCCAAGCTGCAACGCCGCGGCCTCGCCACCACGATCAAGGCGGCGAAGAAAAAGGTCGAGAGCGAAAGTCCGGAAGTGTGGGATATCCTCGAAGAGGTGATCCGCGAGCATCCGGTGCTGCTCAACCGTGCACCCACCCTGCATCGCCTCGGCATCCAGGCGTTCGAGCCGGTGCTGATCGAAGGCAAGGCGATCCAGTTGCATCCGCTGGTGTGTACCGCGTTCAACGCCGACTTCGACGGCGATCAGATGGCCGTGCATATTCCGCTCTCGCTGGAAGCCCAGCTCGAGGCGCGCGCGTTGATGATGTCGTCGAACAACATCCTGTCGCCGGCGAACGGCGATCCGATCATCGTGCCGACCCAGGACGTGGTGCTCGGCCTTTACTACATGACGCGCGCGCTGGAAAACGCGAAGGGCGAGGGCATGGCGTTCGCGAACCTCGCCGAGGTCAATCGCGCCTACCAGAACCGCGTCGTCGAACTGCACGCCAAGGTCAAGGTGCGCATCCACGAAGTGGTGATCGACGAGAAGAAGAACCGCAGCGAAAAGACTACGCTGGTCGATACGACGATCGGCCGCGCGCTGCTGGCCGAGATCCTGCCGGAAGGCCTGCCATTCAAGCTGATCAACCAGGAGTTGACCAAGAAGGCGATCTCGCGCCTGATCAACGCCTGCTACCGCAGCCTTGGCCTCAAGGACACCGTCGTGTTCGCCGACAGGCTGATGTACACCGGTTTCAATTACGCGACCCGCGCCGGCATCTCGATCGGCATCGACGACATGAAGATCCCGGCCGAGAAGCCCAAGATCCTCGAAGGCGCCGAAAAGGACGTCAAGGAGATCCAGGAGCAATTCGCTTCGGGCTTGGTCACCGCCGGCGAGCGCTACAACAAGGTCGTCGACATCTGGTCGCGCACCAACGAACTGGTGGCCGGCGCGATGATGAAGGGCATTGGTGTGGACAAGGTCAAGACCGCCAAGGGCGAGGCGATCGAACAGAAATCGATGAATTCGCTGTTCATCATGGCCGATTCCGGCGCGCGCGGTTCCGCGGCGCAGATTCGCCAGCTCGCTGGCATGCGCGGCCTGATGGCGCGTCCGGACGGCTCGATCATCGAGACGCCGATCAAGGCGAACTTCCGTGAAGGCCTGGACGTGCTGCAGTACTTCAACTCCACCCACGGCGCGCGCAAGGGTCTGGCCGATACAGCGCTCAAGACCGCGAACTCCGGCTACCTGACGCGGCGTCTGGTCGACGTGGCGCAGGACGTCGTCGTCACCGTACCTGATTGCGGCACGCTCGCCGGCCTGACCATGACCGCCATCGTGGAAGGCGGCGACGTCGTCGAGCCGTTGCGCGACCGCGTGCTTGGCCGCATCGTGGCTGCCGACGTTTATGCGCCGGGCAACGAAGACAAGCCGCTGCTCACGCGCAACACCCTGCTCGACGAAAAACTCGTCGAGAAACTCGATGCCGCCGGCGTGCAATCGATCCTGGTGCGTTCGCCGATCACCTGCGAATCGAGCTTCGGCGTGTGCGCGCATTGCTATGGCCGCGACCTCGCGCGCGGACATCTCGTCAACATGGGCGAGGCGGTCGGCGTCATCGCCGCGCAGTCCATCGGCGAGCCCGGCACGCAGCTGACCATGCGCACGTTCCACATCGGCGGTGCGGCTTCGCGCGCGGCGGCGGTCGACAACGTGCAGGTCAAGACTGCCGGCACGCTCAAGTTCAACAACTTGAAGACCGTGCACCACGCACAGGGTCATCTCGTCGCGGTATCGCGTTCGGGCGAACTGTCGGTGATGGATACCCACGGCCGCGAGCGCGAGCGCTACAAGGTTCCGTACGGCGCGACCATCGCGGTCAAGGATGGCGCGGCAACGAAGCCCGGCCAGATCGTGGCAAATTGGGATCCGCACACCCATCCGATCGTCTCGGAAGTCGCCGGCCGCATCCGCTTCATCGACTTCATCGACGGATTGACCGTGCAGGCGCAGACCGACGACCTGACCGGCCTGGAATCGGCTGTGGTGACCGATCCGAAGCGCCGTGGCACGCAGGCCAAGGACCTGCGTCCGACCGTGCGCATCGAGGACAAGAAGGGCAAGGAACTCAAGCTGCCCAATTCCGACATTCCGGCCCAGTACTTCCTGCCCGCAGGCGCGATCGTCAGCCTGCAGGACGGCGCGGAAGTCGGCGTCGGCGACGTTGTGGCGCGTATCCCGCAGGAAACCTCCAAGACTCGCGACATCACCGGCGGTCTGCCGCGCGTGGCCGACCTGTTCGAGGCGCGCAAGCCGAAGGAACCGGCGATCCTGGCTGAAGTATCGGGCGTCGTGTCGTTCGGCAAGGACACCAAGGGCAAGCAGCGTCTGGTCATCAAGGATGCCGATGGCAACGATCACGAGGAACTGATCCCGAAGTGGCGTCAGGTCATCGTGTTCGAAGGCGAACATGTGGAAAAGGGCGAAACCGTGGTCGACGGTGAGCCCAATCCGCATGACATCCTGCGCCTGCTTGGCGTGGAGCCTTTGGCCGCGTATCTGGTCAAGGAAATCCAGGACGTCTACCGCCTGCAGGGCGTGAAGATCAACGACAAGCACATCGAAACGATCATTCGGCAGATGCTGCGCAAGGTCGAAATCTCCGATCCTGGCGATACCCGCTACCTGCGCAACGAGCAGGCAGACCGTGTGCGCCTGGTTGAAGAAAATTCGCGCGCCAAGGCGCGTGACGAGCGTCCGGCCGAGATCGTGCCGATGTTGCTGGGCATCACCAAGGCGTCGCTGGCGACCGAGTCGTTCATCTCGGCGGCATCGTTCCAGGAGACCACGCGCGTGTTGACGGAAGCCGCCGTGCGCGGCAACCGCGATACCCTGCGCGGCTTGAAGGAGAATGTCATCGTCGGCCGCCTGATTCCGGCGGGAACCGGTCTGGCCTACCACAACAAGCGCCGCAAGAAGGCCGAGGGCGGCTTGAGCGATGCAGACCTGGAAACCCTGCGCGGCGGGGTGACCGAGTTCGTGAGCGAGTCGGTTTCGGAAGGCTGATGGCAAAGGCCGGGCCCCGCGTCCCGGCCTGATGTTGCCGCAGGTGTTGTAAACGGCGAGGCGCCCGGCTATAATTCCGCTTCTCGCTGGACCGGATTCATTTCGGACGGCGATTTTGGCGTAAAACCGAAATGAGGGGCAGGACGCTCCTTGTGTTCGCTAAAGGACTTTGTGCGGCACGGGCCAATGCCCCAGCCGCCGACGCCATACACACAGTGTTGACAGGCCGGAATCAACCCCGGCCTGTTTTTTCGTCTTAAACCAGGACTCTTCATGTCGACAGTCAATCAGCTGGTGCGCAAGCCGCGCAGCCCGAAGACTTACAAGAGCGCCTCGCCGGCGCTGGCCAATTGCCCGCAGCGTCGCGGCGTGTGCACGCGCGTGTACACGACCACGCCGAAGAAGCCGAATTCGGCCCTGCGCAAGGTCGCCAAGGTGCGCCTGACCAACGGCTTCGAGGTCATCAGCTACATCGGCGGCGAAGGCCACAACCTGCAGGAGCACTCGGTCGTGCTCATTCGCGGCGGTCGCGTAAAGGATCTTCCGGGCGTGCGCTACCACACCGTGCGCGGCTCGCTCGACGCTGCCGGCGTGGCCAAGCGCAAGCAAAGCCGCTCCAAGTACGGCGCGAAGAAGCCCAAAGCCTCGTAAGGGATTTGGGAAAAGGAAGATTTTTGTTTGAAAGTGCGGCCCGGATGGCCGCTCTGGTGCGGGCAGGGAGGCTCGCGACAGGCAAATTTGCTTGAGTATCAAGCGGCCCGCTGGCCGCGCCATTGAGAAGAGAATATGTCACGCAAAGGCAATACCCCCACACGCGAACTGCTGCCGGATCCAAAGCATGGCAGCGAACTGATTTCCCGCTTCATCAACATGGTGATGAAGAGCGGCAAGAAGTCGGTGGCCGAAGGCATCGTCTATGGCGCGATCGACCAGATCGGTCAGAAGAGCGCGACGCCTCTGGAGCTGGTGGAAAAGGCGCTCGGCAACGTCGCCCCGGCGGTCGAGGTCAAGTCGCGTCGCGTCGGCGGCGCCACCTACCAGGTGCCGGTCGAAGTGCGTGCCTCGCGCCGCATGGCGCTGGCCATGCGCTGGGTGATCGAGGCGGCGCGCAAGCGTGGCGAGAACTCGATGCCGCGCAAGCTCGCGGCGGAACTGCTCGAAGCGGCCGAAAACCGCGGCGGCGCAGTGAAGAAGCGCGAAGAAACGCATCGCATGGCGGAAGCCAATAAAGCGTTCTCCCATTACCGTTGGTAATAGAAAGCAAATATGGCGCGTAATACTCCAATCGAACGCTACCGTAACTTCGGCATCATGGCCCACATCGATGCGGGCAAGACGACGACTACGGAACGCATCCTTTTCTACACCGGCGTCAATCACAAGATTGGCGAGGTGCATGAAGGCGCGGCGACCATGGACTGGATGGAGCAGGAACAGGAGCGTGGCATCACGATCACGTCCGCTGCGACGACCTGCTTCTGGACGGGAATGGATCATTCCTTCCCGCAGCATCGTTTCAACATCATCGACACCCCGGGACACGTGGACTTCACGATCGAAGTCGAGCGTTCCCTGCGCGTCCTCGATGGCGCCGTGTTCGTGTTGTGCGCGGTCGGCGGCGTGCAGCCGCAGTCCGAAACCGTGTGGCGCCAGGCCAACAAGTACGGCGTACCGCGCGTGGCGTTCGTCAACAAGATGGACCGCGCCGGCGCGGATTTCGACAAGGTCGTCGGCCAGCTCAAGTCGCGTCTCGGTGCGAATCCCGTGCCGATGCAGGTGCCGATCGGCGCCGAGGATCGTTTCGAGGGCGTGGTCGACCTGCTCAAGATGAAGGCGATCGCCTGGGACGTCGAGTCCCAGGGCATGAAGTTCGATTATGTGGACATCCCGGCCAATCTCGTCGACAAGGCGAAGAAGGCGCGCGAGCACATGGTCGAATCGGCCGCGGAGACATCCGAAGAACTGATGAACAAGTATCTCGAGTCGGGCGACCTGTCCGAGGAAGAGATCATCGACGGCATCCGCATCGGCACGCTTGGCAACAAGATGATTCCGGTGTTCTGCGGCTCGGCGTTCAAGAACAAGGGCGTGCAGGCGATGCTCGATGGCGTGATCCGCTATCTGCCGGCGCCGTCTGACCGTCCGCCGGTCACCGGCCATGACGAAAGCGACAAGGTCGAAACGCGCAAGGCTGGCGACAGCGAGCCGTTCTCCGCGCTTGCGTTCAAGATCGCGACCGACCCGTATGTCGGCGCGCTGACGTTCTTCCGTGTCTACTCGGGCACGCTGAACTCCGGCGACACCGTATACAACCCGATCAAGGGCAAGAAAGAGCGCATCGGGCGCCTGTTGCAGATGCACGCGAACAATCGCGACGAAATCAAGGAAGTTCGCGCGGGCGATATCGCCGCGGCGGTCGGCCTGAAGGACGTCACCACTGGCGACACGCTGTGCGACACCGGCAAGGTGATCACGCTCGAGAAGATGGTTTTCCCGGAGCCCGTGATTGCGATGGCGATCGAGCCCAAGACCAAGAGCGACCAGGAAAAGATGGGCATCGCGCTGTCGCGCCTGGCGCAGGAAGATCCGTCGTTCCGCGTGCGCACCGACGAAGAATCGGGCCAGACCATCATCGCCGGCATGGGCGAGTTGCATCTGG
This sequence comes from Pseudomonadota bacterium, assembly GCA_018240765.1. GTDB lineage: Bacteria > Pseudomonadota > Gammaproteobacteria > Xanthomonadales > Rhodanobacteraceae > Rudaea. The sequence goes on from JAFEFD010000022.1 coordinate 6,797, forward strand.
ACATCATTGTCGACCGCATGAAGCGCGAGTTCAACGTCGAAGCCAACGTCGGCAAGCCGCAAGTCGCGTATCGCGAGACGATCCGCAAGGCGGCGGTGGACGTCGAAGGCAAGCATGTCAAGCAGTCCGGCGGCAAGGGCCAGTATGGCCACGTCGTCATCACCATGGAACCGCAGGAACGCGGCAAGGGTTACGAGTTCGTCGACGCGATCAAGGGCGGCACGATTCCCAAGGAATTCATCCCGCCGATCACGAAGTCGCTGAACGAGAACCTGGCTTCGGGCGTACTCGCGGGCTTCCCGGTCGTGGACATCAAGATCACGCTGACGTTCGGTTCTTACCATGAGGTCGACTCGAACGAGCATGCGTTCAAATCGGCGGCATCGATCGCGTTCAAGGATGCGATGCGCAAGGGCAACCCGGTGTTGCTCGAACCGATCATGAAGGTCGAGGTGGTCACGCCGGAAGACTACATGGGCGACGTGATGGGCGATTTGTCCCGTCGTCGTGGCGTGTTGCGCGGTCAGGAAGATTCGCCTTCCGGCAAGCTGATCGACGCGCTGGTGCCGCTCGGCGAGATGTTCGGTTACGCGACCAGCCTGCGCTCGCTGAGCCAGGGCCGCGCGACGTTCACGATGGAA
>JAFEFD010000230.1 GCA_018240765.1 Pseudomonadota bacterium
CCTGATGGCGACCTGCGCCGCGCCTGCACACGCCGTGAGCCCGATCGTGATCTGGGTTACCAACAGCAACAATTTCGGGGCAGGCAGCTACACCGCCGCACTGGCGCAGTTGCAGCCGATCGCCACGCCGCAGGAAATCCGCTTCTCGTATCCATCCACGCAAACCATCTACCTCAATGGTCCGCAGTCGGTCATCGTCGGCAGCGACGTGCGCATCGACGGCGCCGATATGTTCGGCAATGTGATCATCGATGGCGCCGGCTGGACCCAGGCGACCGTGCCTTCGGGTTCGGCCACGGCCAAGCTCACGATCGCCAACCTGACCCTTCGCCACGGGCAGCAGATCGGCACGGGTGGCTGCGTGAAGGTGGCGAATGCGGGTACGGCCACGATACTCGACCATGTGCAGTTCATCGAGTGCAAGGCCTTTGTCGATGCGACGACGCCGGCGCGTGGCGGCGCCGTCTACGCGGCCGGCGCGCTGACGGTCGCGGACTCGTCGTTCGATCGCAACGAGGTTTTGACGCTTGGCACTTCGGCCGAAACCGTCGACGCCCATGGCGGCGCGCTTTCCAGCGAGGGCGCGCACAACGTGACGATCGCGCGCAGTGTGTTCACCGACAATCGCGTGTACTTGTTCAACAGCCTGCCGTCGTTCTGTTCCAGCGGCGCCGGCGGCGCGGTGCATCTGTACCTGCCGGGTGCAAGTTCCGTAGGCACCATCTCCGATTCGACCTTTACCGGCAACACCACGGCCTGCCGGCGTCCGGGCACCGGCTACGACCTGATTGGTGTCGGCGACGGTGGCGCGGCTTCATTGAACAGCGATTCCGGCACATTCCAGATCGAGCGCAATTTCTTCGAAAACAACACCGGGTTGCGCGGCGGCGCGCTCGCCTTCATCAACGCCAGCTTCACCCAGGCGAACATCATCAACAACACCCTGCGCGCCAATCGCGGCATGGCATCGACCGGTGGCGTCAGTTTCGTCAATTGCTGTTACGCAAAGCTGATCAACAACACCTTCAGCGACAATCGCAGCGGCTCGGACCAGTTCCCGAGCCAGTACGGTGGCGCGTTCGCGATCAATGTCGGCACGCTGGAGTTGGTCAACAACCTCGTCGACAATGCCGGCGCCGGCAGTCCGTCTTGCAGTTACTACTTCGGTCAAGTAACCAGCAGCCACAACCTGTACAGCGATGCCGCGTGTCCGTTGCCCACGGCCGATCCGAGCAGTCTTGTCACTGGCCCGATGAGCTGGCTCGGCGCGCCGAAAAACCTCGGCGGCTCGGTGTTGGTGATGCCGCCGGCATACGGTTCACCGGCGATCGACAGTGGCGAAGATGCACGTTGTGCGCTCTATGACGCACGCGGCGTCGTGCGTCCGCTGGATGGCGATGGCGACGGCGCCGCGCATTGCGATGTCGGCGCACTGGAAAGCAGCTACGTCGATCGCATCTTCCGCAATGGGTTCGAGCTGAACTGATCGCTACACCGCGATAGCGCGGCAAGAAACCGGTGCTCAGGATACCGGCGCTCGTGCGCCGAACAACGCCGTGCCGATGCGCACCAGCGTCGCGCCGTGTGCAATGGCGGATTCGAAGTCGTCCGACATGCCCATCGACAGGGTGTCGATACCTGACTGCGAAGTACGCAACGACTCGAACAATCCGCGCATGCGAGTGAATGCACGGATGCGGGCATCGACGTCGGCCGGCGCGGGAATCGCCATCAGCCCGCGCAGGCGCAGCCGCGGTGCCTGCCTGAACTTCGCAGCAAGTGCAGGGATCGCTTCCGGCGCGCAGCCCGACTTGCTCGCCTCGCCGTCGATGTTGACCTGGATCAGCACGTTCAGCGGCGCCGCGTTTGGCGGGCGAAAACGGTTCAACGGTTCGACGAGTTTTTCGCGGTCGAGGCTTTGCAGCCAGTCGAAATGCAGGGCGACTTCGCGGCATTTGTTCGATTGCAGCGGGCCGATCAAATGCCATTCCAGGTTGAGGTCGGACAGTTCACCTTGCTTGGCAATGGCCTCCTGCACGTAGTTTTCGCCAAACGCGCGCTGGCCTTGCGCGGCCAGCTCGCGGATTGCCGCGGCCGGCTTGGTCTTGGACACGGCGAGCAAGCGCACGGCATGCCCGGCCGCCTGTGCGGCAGCGTCGACGCGCGCACGGATTTGCGCATAAGACGGGTTCAAGATAACGGCTCCAAAGGGTTGCGCCGGCTTGAAATTATCGCGCTATACTCGGGCAAAGCGCGCGCCCGCGCGACCGGATTTGATCAAGGGGACTATCGCATGGATATCGCCGAACTGCTTGCCTTTTCGGTCAAGAACAAGGCCTCCGACCTGCACCTGTCGGCCGGCTTGCCGCCGATGATCCGCGTGGACGGCGACGTGCGCCGCATCAACATCCCCGCGCTCGACCACAAGCAGGTGCATTCGCTGGTTTACGACATCATGTCGGACAAGCAGCGCCGCGACTACGAGGAATTCCTCGAAGTCGACTTCTCGTTCGAGATTCCGGGCCTGGCGCGGTTTCGCGTCAACGCGTTCAACCAGAACCGCGGCGCCGGCGTCGTATTCCGCACGATTCCATCCGAAGTGCTCACACTCGAAGACCTCGGCTGCCCGCGCATCTTCAAGGAATTGATCGAGCAGCCGCAGGGACTGGTGCTGTGCACGGGTCCGACCGGCTCGGGCAAGTCGACCACGTTGGCGGCGATGGTCGATCACATCAACAAGAATGAGTACGGGCATATCCTCACCATCGAAGACCCGATCGAGTTCGTGCACACCGCGCAGAAATGCCTGATCAACCAGCGCGAAGTGCATCGCGACACGCACGGTTTCAACGAGGCGTTGCGCTCGGCGCTGCGCGAAGACCCGGATTACATCCTGGTCGGCGAAATGCGCGACGTGGAGACGATTCGCCTCGCCCTCACCGCTGCGGAAACCGGACACCTGGTGTTCGCGACCTTGCACACGAGCTCTGCATCCAAGACCATCGACCGCATCATCGACGTGTTCCCCGCCGCTGAAAAGGCGATGGTGCGTTCGATGCTGTCCGAATCGCTACGCGCGGTGATCTCGCAGTCGCTGCTCAAGAAAGTGGGTGGCGGTCGTATCGCCGCGCACGAAATCATGGTCGGCATTCCGGCCATCCGCAACCTTATCCGCGAGGACAAGGTGGCGCAGATGTATTCCTCGATCCAGACCGGCAGCCAGTATGGCATGCAGACGCTGGATCAATGTTTGCAGGATCTGGTCAAGCGCGGACTCGTCACCCGCCAGCAGGCGATCGGTTACGCGAAGAACAAGGAAATTTTCAAATGATCGCGGGATGCGGTCATCCCGTGCAGCGCATGGACGCACGCTGAGCCGGGATCCAGCATTCGGGAGCTAAACCATGAGCGCAGTC
>JAFEFD010000231.1 GCA_018240765.1 Pseudomonadota bacterium
ATCATGTATTCCTCGGGCACCACGGGCGTGCCCAAGTGCATCGTGCACGGCGCCGGCGGCACCCTGATCCAGCACCTGAAGGAACTGGTGCTGCACACCGACCTCAAGCGCGAGGACAAGATTTTCTACTACACCACCTGCGGCTGGATGATGTGGAACTGGCTGGTGTCGAGCCTGGCGGTCGGCGCGACGGTCGTGCTCTACGACGGCTCGCCGTTCCATCCCGACGGCAAGGCGCTGTGGGATCTCGCCGACGAGGTCGGCATCAGCGTGTTCGGCACCAGCGCGAAATGGATCGCCGCGGTGGAGAAGGCTGGCATCAAGCCGCGCGAATCGCACAAGCTGCTGGCGCTCAAGACCATCCTGTCGACGGGCTCGCCGCTGGCCGACGAGAGCTTCGATTACGTCTACCGCGACGTTAAGGAGCGCGTGATGCTGTCGTCGATCTCCGGCGGCACCGATATCATTTCCTGTTTCGCGCTCGGTTGTCCGCTGCTGCCGGTGTATCGCGGCGAATTGCAGTGCCGCGGCCTTGGGCTCAAGGTGGAGATCCTCGACGACGACGGCAATCCCGTGCGCGGGGGAAAAGGCGAACTCGCCTGCACCGCGCCGTTTCCGTGCATGCCGGTCGGTTTCTGGAACGATCCCGACGGCGCAAAGTATAAAAACGCGTATTTTTCCAAAGTTGAAAACGTCTGGTGCCACGGCGACCACGCCCTGCTGACCGAGCACGACGGCATCGTCATCTACGGCCGCAGCGACGCCGTTCTCAATCCCGGCGGCGTGCGCATCGGCACGGCGGAAATCTACCGCCAGGTCGAGCACCTGCCCGAGGTACTCGAATCCATTGCGGTCGGCCAGGAGTGGCAGGACGACGTGCGCGTGATCCTGTTCGTGCGCCTGCGCGAAGGACTCACGCTCGACGACGCCCTGCGCGACCGCATCCGCAAGCGGATCCGCGACAACACCACGCCACGCCACGTGCCGGCGAAGATCCTGCAAGTGACCGATATCCCGCGCACCATTTCCGGCAAGATCACCGAAATCGCCGTGCGCGACACCATCCACGGCCGACCGGTGAAGAACACCGACGCGCTGGCCAATCCGCAGGCGTTGGAGCAGTTCAAGAACCGAACGGAACTGGCAATCAACTGATTTCCCCAAGAAACCGGTTGTTCCCAGACGCCAGGGCATGTCTCGCGGCAGGGCGAAATCGATGCTACAGGTGCCGCGTCATCCCTGGGTTGCATCAAGCAGACAATCGTATTCGTAAATGAATCGCTGCGGCGTCTCGTGAATTTTTTCAGCGAAGAGGTTCACATGCAGGAACGCCGGTGCCAGATGTCCTGCCGGAGTTACACGGGAATAAATTGCCGCTGGCGAACCATAGCCTGCCGCATGAATCTTCATCCCCATCCGGGTTCCAAAAAGGGATCGAAGAGCGTCCGTCGAGAATCTGAAATAGTCGAACGGGACGGCGTGGATCGGAAAAGTCTGGTGCGTTTGCACGAATACCAGCCCACCGACGCGAAGCGTCTTCATGATCTCGTGTGCCGCAAGATGCGGATACTTGAAATGCTCGAAACCAGCTTCCGTAAAAATGATATCGAATGATCCTTCGCCGAAGAACTTGCTGAGCCGGTGAACGTCGGCGACAACGTCGACGTCTTGGCCGATTTCGATATCGGTTCCTACATACTCCCGCGCGTTCGGGAACAACGCGTCCTTGCGTGTTGACAAGCCAGGTACTGCCCGACGAGTACCAAGCTCGAGGATCCGAGGCGCCGACAATTGTCTGGCCTTCTCGATGAAAGGCGGGAATGCCTGCTCACCTGGCCATTGCACGGTGCTGACATGCTGCAGAGCAGATGTATGGACCGTGGCAGGAAAATTTCGTCGTCTAAAGAACATGGCATCTCGACAGGTGTTTCAGCGCATTGTAGACATACTGGTGACGCAAATGTTCGCAAGCGCAAAAAATGAATGACTCGACATCCGCCGGCATGTGCCAGCGTTTGGCGGCGGTCAGTGCAAACCGGTCAGCCACGGTTACCCCGGCTATCGTTGCGAAAAACACCGCGAATTGCCGCGAGGAGATAGTCGGCGTCATAGAAGCGTGGCGTTATGTAGTGCAGAAATTTCCACGCTCCAATTTTCCGCCGCGACTGGATCGTGCGCCGTTTCCCAAACATCGCCGGTAGTCCGCGCATGGCATCGCGATAGAGTCGCCAGACAAC
>JAFEFD010000232.1 GCA_018240765.1 Pseudomonadota bacterium
GCGATCCATGGCCAGCGTGCCGCACCGCCCGCATCCTCGCGCTGGCGCGAATCGATGCGCAATTCCTTCAACAAGTCGGATTGATCCATGACGCCCATGCGTGTGTGCGAGTCGGCTGGCAAGTGTGCCATAGGTTCGCAGCCGGCGCTGCGCCGCAACAGGGCCGGCGGTCACGATTGGCGGGTGACAACTGTCAGGCCGTGGAAGATTTGCGGCGCACCGCCGAAACCAGCATGCTTGCGCCCATTGCGAAGCCTGGGGAGACCTTCATGAAATTCATCAGTGTACTGTTTTTCGTCGTCGGACTGGGCCTGCTAACCGGCGCCGGTTTCCTGTGGCTCCACAAGGCCAATTTCGCCGCGCATGCGGTGCATGGGGATGGCGTTGTCGTCGATTTGCACTATCGCAGCGGTTCCAATGGCGACAGCGGTACCTATGTGCCGGAAGTGGAGTTCACTGCGTCCAACGGCAGCGTGGTGCACATCACCGGTTCGACCGGCTCCAATCCTGCGGCCTACACTCGCGGCGAAAAGGTCAATTTGCTTTACGCGCCGGAAAACCCGGAAGGCGCGCACATCGACAGTTTTTCCGAGAACTGGCTGGGCGTGCTGATACTGGGCGGTATGGGCCTGATTTTCGGTTTGATCGGCGGCGGCATGATTTACAGCGGCCTGCGCACGCGCCAGGTCAACAAATGGCTGGCCACAAACGGCCTGCGCGTGCAGGCGAAGCTCGAAAACGTGCTGTACGACACCAGCCTCAAGGTCAATGGACGCAGTCCATGGCGACTGATTTGCCAGTGGCAGCATCCGGTGACGCAAAAGGTGTACCTGTTCAAGAGCGCGAACATCTGGTTCGATCCCACCTCGTTCGTCAAGCGCGAAACGCTCGACGTTCTGGTGGACATGGACAACCCCAGGCGCTATCACGTCGACACTTCCTTCCTGCCGCAGATGGGATGACATGCCATTCGCCTTTGCACCATCGCCAACCCCCAGCGCCGCCATCGCCGGCCACAGCGCGCGCTTTCCGGTGCGCCGCATCTTCTGCATCGGCCGCAATTACGCCGAGCACGCGGCCGAGATGGGTGCAAGCGTCGACCGCGGCAATCCGGTGTTCTTCTGCAAACCGGCGGATGCGATCGTCGTCGATGGCGCGGATGTTCCGTATCCACAGGCGACGGGCGAATTGCATCATGAAGTGGAAATGGTCGTCGCGCTGCATTCCGGCGGAATGGACATCGCCGAAGCAGACGCGCTCGCACACGTGTTCGGTTATGCGGTCGGACTCGACCTGA
>JAFEFD010000233.1 GCA_018240765.1 Pseudomonadota bacterium
GTCGAAGGAGTCCTGCAGGGCGTTCTCCAGCGCATCGCGCGCCTGCCATAGCCAGGCCATCTCGCGGCCCTCGGTGCCGACCGGCGCCAGCTCGAAGAAGGCCGCCACCGACTGGCCATCTTCCAGCAACATGCACTTGCTGCCGGGCAGGTACTCGACCCAGGGCAGCAAGTCCGCGAACGATGGCGCGACGCCATAGAGCGCATCGTGGTCGGCCTGGGTGGCCGGCCTGCGCCGGCCCCCGCCGAGCGTGCTGCCCGGCTCGGCGACACCCTGTGCCGCCAGGGCCGTTACGTGCCGTGCCCAGGCGTCATCGGCCGCATCTACGGCGTCAGCAGGCGATGCGTTGGGCTTGCGTGACCACGGCAGCGACCAGGCCATCAGTAGTCCTCCACGCGCTCGCCCGGCATCGCGTACTGCACGCGCTGGTAGAGCGGGAACACCGTGCTGTAGCCGGGCACCGGCACCGGGTCGGTGCCCGCCAGGTGCGGGAACACGTACATCACCAGGTCGGGGTTCGGCAGGCGGTGGAACTGGCGGTAGATCTCGTTCTGCGCGGTACGGGTGTAGCGCGCCTGCACGCCGGGCGCCGCCTGCACATCGGCCTCGGTCAGCGGCCGGCGCAGGCCCTGGCGCGCATCGAGCAGTTGCCGCGCGGCCTGGCCGCCGCCCGCGCTGCCGCCGGTCTCCTGATGCCAGATGTCGAGCATGGTGCTGTCGCCGTGCGGCAGCAGCTTCTCCTTGCTGGTGGCGCAGCCGCCGAGCAGGGTGGCCGCCAGCAGCAAGGCGGCCGCGTCAATCCAGATCCGAGGCATGGGCTTCTCCGGTGCGGTGGTGGACCCGACGCCCCTTGGCGTCGTAGTCGATGTCGAGCGGCTGCTCCAGATGCACGGCCACCTTGGCGCCGGGCTGCACGTAGACCGCCGCGAAGGCCTGGCCGTAGAGCTTGTTGACCCAATCGGCCATGTCGCGCACGCCGCCCGCGAGGATGCGGCCCATCGCTTCGTTGCCGCTGATGCCGACGGTGCCCAGCGAGCCGTTGCTGTTGGCGACCACGGCCACGCTGCCGTTGTCGGACTTGATGAGCGAGGCCGCGCCGGCGCCGGCCGCGGTGACGAGCGCCTGGCTGCCCAGGTACTGCTGGGCGTTGCTGCGCCGCTCGCCGCTGACGCAGGGGATGCCGTAGGGGTCGCTGATCCAGCCCAGGCCGCCCTGGATGCTGGCGCCGTTGTGACCCGCATTGCCGCCGCTGCTGCCGCCCTTGCCACTGTCCTCCGGCACCGTGCGGATGGTGCCGTCCTGGAACACGAACGTGACCGAGCGGATTTGCCCGCGCACGCACGAGAGCGTCCAGTCGCCCGAGGCCGTGCCGCTGACCAC
>JAFEFD010000234.1 GCA_018240765.1 Pseudomonadota bacterium
GATTTCCAGGCGATCAGCTATTTCTCGCGGCCGAAGAACCAGCCGAAATCATTGGACGAGGTCGATCCGAAACTGATCGAAACCTACGACAAGCTCGGCGTGCCCTTGCACGAACGCGCCAAACTCGCCGGTGTCGCGGTCGATGTGGTGTTCGATTCGGTGTCGGTCCACACCACGGTGCACCAGCAACTCGCCGACGTCGGCATCGTGTTCTGCTCCATGTCGACGGCGATCAAGGAACATCCTGACCTCGTGCGCAAGTACCTGGGCAGCGTGGTGCCGCAGGGCGACAACTATTTCGCGGCGTTGAATTCGGCGGTATTTTCCGACGGCAGCTTCGTGTTCATCCCGAAAGGCGTGCGCTGTCCGATGGAATTGTCCACGTACTTCCGCATCAATGCCGGCCACACCGGCCAGTTCGAGCGCACCCTGATCATCGCCGAGGAAGGCGCAAGCGTTTCCTACCTGGAAGGCTGCACGGCGCCGATGCGCGACGAGAACCAGTTGCACGCGGCGGTCGTCGAACTCGTCGCCCTGGACGACGCGAAGATCAAGTATTCGACGGTGCAGAACTGGTATCCCGGCGACGAGAATGGCGTCGGCGGCATCTACAACTTCGTCACCAAGCGCGGCGACTGCCGCGGCGCGCGCTCGCGCATCGTCTGGACGCAGGTGGAAACCGGTTCCGCGATCACCTGGAAATACCCCAGCTGCGTGCTGCGCGGCGACGATTCGGCCGGCGAGTTCCATTCCGTCGCGCTGACGCACCATCGCCAGCAGGCGGACACCGGTACCAAGATGATCCACATCGGCAAGAACACGAAGAGCAAGATCGTCTCGAAAGGCATTTCCGCCGGCCGCGGCCAGAACACCTATCGCGGCCTGGTCAAGATCGAGAAGGGCGCGTCCGGTGCGCGCAACCACACGCAGTGCGACAGCTTGCTGATCGGCAAGCAGTGCGGTGCGCACACGTTCCCGTACATCGAGGTCAAGAATCCCGGCGCCATCGTCGAGCACGAGGCGACGACGTCCAAGATTTCCGATGACCAGCTTTTCTATTGCCGCAGTCGCGGTATCGGCGAGGAAGACGCGGTATCGATGATCGTCGATGGTTTCTGCAAACAGGTGTTCAGGGAATTGCCGATGGAATTCGCCGTCGAAGCGAAAAAGTTGCTGGAAGTCTCGCTCGAAGGAGCCGTCGGATGAACTTTGCCGCGCTCCGTTCGAAACCGGTTTTTGCCACCGTAGCCACGGCGATCGCGGCGCTTGCGTGCATGGTCGCTGCGCCGTTCATGAATGCGCAGTCCGGGCGCACCACGATGCTCGCCGTCGTCATCGCCGTCGGGATGATTGCATCGTGCATCGGCGCCGCTGGCGGCTTGCTGCTGGCGAACCGCCGGCGCAACGTGATGTGGATCCTCGC
>JAFEFD010000235.1 GCA_018240765.1 Pseudomonadota bacterium
ATGGCCAAGGCCAAGCAGGCCGAGGCGCAGATGCACAAGGCGGAAGCGACGTTCGCACACGCGCAGGCGGCGATTCCCAAGCACCTGATTCCCGAATACGAATACGAGCAGGACAAGTTCGACCTCGCCGCGCAGCGCGCCGCCTACGATGCCGCGAAAATCCAGTTGTCGTACACGCGCATCGTTGCGCCCGTGGATGGCGTGATTGCCGAACGCAGCATCAAGCTCGGCAACCTGGTGCAGGCCAACCAGAACCTGTTCCGCATCGTCGGCATGAATCCGCTGCAGGCCGTGCTCAATGTTCCCGAGCGCCAGCTTGGAATCCTGAAAGCCGGGCAGACGGTGCAACTCGAAGCCGACGCGCTGCCCGGCAAGAAGTTTGCGGGAACGATTTTGCGTATCGCGCCGGTGGTCGATGCGGCCAGCGGCACGTTCCGCGTCACCTGCCAGTTCCACGACGCCAGCGCCGTGTTGCGCCCGGGCATGTTCGCGCGCATCGACATCGTCTACGACCAGCGCGCCGATGCGCTGACCGTGCCGCGCTCGGCCCTGGTCGAGGAAGATGGCCAGACCTCGGTCTTCGTGGTGGAAAAGGCGCCACCTGCGCCCGTAGCCAAGGCCGAGGCGGCCAAGCCCGCCACCAAGACGCCGGTTGTTGCCGCGAACGGTTTGATCGCCCATCGCCAGCTGGTGAAAACCGGTTACAGCGACGGCGACAAGGTCGAGATCATTTCCGGATTGGATGCCGGCGCACGCGTCATCACGGTCGGCCGCAATGCCGTGCGTGACGGCACCGCCGTACTGGTGCTGGACAACAAGGCATGAGCCTCGTCGAACTCGCCACCCGCCGGCGCGTCACCGTCGGCATGGTGACGCTCACCCTGGTACTGTTCGGCCTGATCGCACTCTCGGGTCTAAAGGTCAATTTGCTGCCGGATTTGACCTATCCGACCTTGACCGTACGCACGAGTTACGAAGGCGCGGCACCGGCCGAAATCGAGACGCTGATTTCGCAGCCGGTGGAAGAGGCGCTCGGCGTGGTCAAGAATGTGCGCACGATCCATTCGGTGTCGCAAGCCGGCCAGTCCGACGTGATCCTGCAGTTCGTCTGGGGCACGAACATGGATCAGGCGAGCCTGGACGTGCGCGACAAGCTGGACCTGTTGCAATTGCCGTTGACTGCGAAAAAGCCGGTATTGCTG
>JAFEFD010000236.1 GCA_018240765.1 Pseudomonadota bacterium
ACCGACAACACCACGCGCTTCCTCGTGCTAGGTCGACAGATTTTCCCGCCGTCCGGCCACGACCGCACGTCGATCCTGGTCTTCATCAAGGACAAACCCGGCGCGCTGTTCCATGTGCTCAGTCCTTTCGCGCGCAACGGCATCAGCATGAACCGCATCGAATCGAGGCCTTCGCACCACGCAAAATGGGAATACGGCTTCTTCATCGATCTCGATGGCCACGTCGAGGATGAAGCCATGCGCCGTGCGTTCGCGGAATTGAAGGAGCACGCTGCGCAGATAAAATTGCTCGGCTCGTACCCGGTGGCAGTGCCGTGAGCGCGAACGCGGCGTCGCTCGCCAACGCCGCCACGCGCGCGCTGCGCGCCTACGATCCGGGACACGATCTACCGGCGTTGCGCAATCGTTTCGGCGCCGTGTTGGCCGAACTTGGCTCGAACGAAAATCCACTGGGGCCGAGCCCACATGCCGTTGCCGCCATCCAGGCTGCGTTGCCGGAAATCTTCCGCTATCCCGATCCGCAGGGCGGCGCGCTGAAAGCGGCGCTCGCCACGCATCTGCGCGTGGACCCTGCGGAAATCGCACTCGGCAATGGCTCCCACGAACTGCTGATGCTGATCGCGCAGTGCTTTGCCGATGCGAGCAATTCAGTGGTGTTCTCGGAATTCGGTTTTGCAGTGTTTCCCATCGCGACCGCAGCCGCGGGCGCGCGTGCGGTTCGCGTGCCGGCGCTCGCGCGCGATCACGCGACGATGCCGCTGGGCCACGATCTCGACGCAATGGCAGCGGCAATTGGACCCGACACGCGCATCGTGTATCTCGCCAATCCGAACAATCCGACCGGTACCTGGGTTTCCGATGCGGCACTGGAGGCGTTTCTTGCGCGCGTTCCGGCTACGACTGTCGTGGTGGTCGATGAGGCTTATCAGGAATTCGTCGACGATCCGGCGTTGACGTCGGCGTTGCGCTATCTGCCCAAGTATCCGAACCTCGTCGTCACTCGCACTTTCTCCAAGGCCTATGCGCTGGCGGGGTTGCGCGTTGGATACGCGGTCGGTTCGCAAGAAATAATCAATATAATCGAACGCTTGCGTGAATCTTTCAATGTAAATTCGCTGGCACTGGCCGCCGCCGAAGCCGCGCTTGGCGACCCCGGCCAGGTGGCTCGTTCGAAAGCATTCAACCTGACCGAACGGGCGTGGCTAACGGAACAACTGCACGCGCGGGGCTTGCGTGTGCTGCCGTCGCAGACGAATTTCGTTCTGGTCGATCTTGCGCGGGATGCCGCGCCGATAGAAGCCAGGCTGTTCGAAGGCGGCGTGATCGTGCGACCGATGGGCGGCTACGGTTTGGGCGAATTCCTGCGCATCAGCGTCGGCTCGCGCGCCGAGAATGAACGCCTGCTGGCGGCGTTGCGATGACCGAATCGACATGATCGACTGGATCAGTTCGCCATCCGGACCGCTGCGTGGAGAGATTCGCGTACCCGGCGACAAGTCGATTTCGCATCGCGCAATCATGTTTGCTGCGCTCGCCGATGGTACTTCGCGCATTACGGGATTCCTCGAAGGTGAGGACACGCTGGCAACCGCGCGCGCATTTGCGCAGATGGGCGTGCGCATCGAGGCGCCGCGTCCGAGCGAACGCATCGTGCATGGCGTCGGTCTGCACGGATTGCGCGCTCCGGATGGCGAAATCGATTGCGGCAATGCCGGCACCGGCATGCGCCTGTTGGCCGGATTACTGGCGGGACAAAAGTTCGATTCGATCCTGACCGGCGACGAATCCTTGTCGAAACGCCCGATGCAGCGCGTTATAGAACCGCTGGCCCGCATGGGTGCAAAGATTGTGTCGCATGATGGTTTGCCGCCTCTTCGCATACACGGAAAACAGCGACTGCATGGAATTGATTACGCGCCGCCGGTGGCGAGCGCCCAGGTCAAATCCGCCATCCTGCTTGCCGGCCTGTATGCAGACGGCGAAACACGGGTGCGCGAACCGCATCCGACCCGCGATTACACGGAAAGCATGTTGCGCGCCTTCGGCTGGCCGATCGAGTCAGGTTCCGGCTGGGCGAAAGTCAGCGGTGGTCAAGGGTTGCGAGCGACGAGTGTCATGGTGCCGGCGGATTTTTCTTCGGCCGCATTCTTCATCGTGGCTGCGACGCTGGTGCCCCGCTCCGAACTCGTCCTGCGCGACGTCGGCATGAATCCGCGCCGTACCGGACTGCTCGTCACGTTGCGGGCAATGGGCGCGGATATCCGCGAATCAAACCAGCGACTTCAGGGCGGCGAACCGGTTGCGGATCTCGTCGTGAGCCACGCGCCCTTGCGTGGCATCGATGTACCGGCAGGCTCGGTTGCCGGCATGATCGACGAATTTCCGATCCTGTTCGTGGCCGCGGCGACTGCGCAGGGAACGACACGCATCCGTGGCGCGGCAGAACTGCGCGTCAAGGAATCCGACCGCATCGCCGTGATGGCCAAAGGCTTGCGCGCGCTTGGCGCCAGCATCGAGGAAACGCCGGACGGTGCGGTCATCGAGGGTGGAAAGTTCGCGGGCGGCGAAGTCGATTCCGCCGGCGATCACCGCTGTGCCATGAGCTTTGCCGTGGCCGGATTGCTTGCCGCCACGCCAGTGCGCATCGCTGATTGCGCCAACGTGGCGACGTCGTTTCCGGGTTTCGTCGAGCTGGCGCGGGCCTGCGGGGTCTTTTTGACGTCCGCTTGACCTCAGTCAACGTCGAATCACATTCCCTTCACACGGTATTGCTAGACTGCGCTTCGAACGGGGATACGAACTGGGGAGTTCTGGCATGTCCGCAACACGATTGTGGGTACCCGTTTTTGCCCTTGTCTTTTCGATTCCATCCTGCTGGCACACTGCTCTCGCGCGACCAGGTTCGGTCGACCTTGCGCAGGCCGCAATGGGTGGTGTGGCGCAGCCGGTAGCGACAGCCAACGACGTTGCGGCCGTCACCGCGTTCGTTTCGTCCGGCTATCGCAGCATCCACTTCGAAAGCAGCATCGGCGGATTCTCGTTTCCTTTCCAGGTGACCGCCGACAACGACATGGTGTACGTGTCGGATGCCATCGCCAATGTGATTCGGGTGTACCAGATCACGGCGTCAGGAAACACCTTTGTGAGGACCATAGGATCGAGCGGCAGCGGAGCAGGCCAGTTCACCGGACCCGAGCAGGTAGCCATCGTCGGCAATTACCTGTATGTGGCCGATTTTTCGAATAACCGGGTGCAGCGCTTTGACAAGAGCACTGGCGCGTATGTGAGCCAGTTTGGCAGCTTCGGCTCCGGGGCGGGGCAGTTCAGCGCTCCTTCCGGGCTGGTCTACAACCCGGTCAACGGGTATCTGTACGTGAGCGACGTCGGCAACGACCGGGTGCAGGTTTTCTCGACGTCCGGTACCTACATCTCGCAGTTCGGGTCCCTGGGTTCCGGCAACGGCCAGCTCAACAATCCTTACGTGCTCGCCGTGGATGGCCGCGGCAATATCTATGCGGCGGACAACAACAACAACCGCATCGTGAAATTCGATGCGACGGGCGCTTTTCTGCGCAACATTGGCGTGGGTGCGACGACTCCGTATGGCGTAGCCGTGGATTCTGCCAACAAGGTGTGGGTCACCACCGGTACCAATGACATATATGCTTACGATTCCACCGGCAGTTATGTCAGCTACTACTACGGAAACATCGCTGCGCCGTGGTTTCAAGGCTATTTCACCGGCATGCGTGGAATTGCCGTTACCCAGCCCCTGTCGGTGGCGCCCTTCAATGGCGCACCCGCCGTGATCATTGCGGATGGCAGCTCCGGCAACGTGCAATTATTCACGCAATCCGCCCAACCCGTTGCGCACCCGGGCCTTGCAAGTCTTGCCGGGCTGAGCGGGTACATCGGCGGCGTGGCCTACGACAGTGCGGAAAATGTTTACGTCACCTCCTACACGCTGAACCAGGTTTTCAAGTTCGACAAATTCGGCAAGCTGCTCCTGTCCTGGGGAAGCGCGGGAACGGGCAA
>JAFEFD010000237.1 GCA_018240765.1 Pseudomonadota bacterium
AGGCGCGGATCCGGCACCGGCACCACGCCGATGTTCGGATCGATCGTGCAGAACGGAAAATTCGCCGCAGCAATGCCCGCCTTGGTCAGCGCGTTGAACAGAGTCGATTTGCCGACGTTCGGCAGACCGACGATGCCACATTTGATACCCATGGGATTCCTTATTCCGGCGCAGTGTGCAGCCGTTTCATCGCTTCGTTGAAATCGCCCGCAACCGCGAGCGGCAAAACGTCCAGCGCCGCACCGGTCGCGTCGAGAATTGCCTCTTCATCCGCTTTGCCGGGACGCCCAAGCACCCACGGCGTAACCCGGTCTTTGTCTCCGGGATGGCCGATGCCCAGCCGCAAGCGATGGAACTTGCCGTGTCCCAGATGCGCGAAGATGTCGCGCAATCCGTTCTGCCCGCCGTGACCGCCATCAAACTTCAGTCGTGCCGCTCCCGGAGGAAGATCCAGATCGTCGTGCGCGACGAGCATTTCTTCCGGCTCGATCTTCCAGTAGCGCAATGCCGACGCCACCGCGATGCCGCTCTTGTTCATGAACGTGTTCGGCTTGAGCAGCAGCAGCGGACTTCCGCCAACGACGATCTTCGCCGTCTCGCCGTGCAATTTCGTCTCCAGCCCGAAGCGTGCACCTTCACGCTGCGCGAGCGCATCGACGAACCAGAACCCGGCATTGTGCCGGGTTCGCAGATGTTCGGCACCGGGATTGCCCAGGCCGACGATGAGGCGCAATCCGGCCATCGCGGCGATGTCGCAAGAACCCTTCCCCGCCTGCGCGGGGAAGGATGCGCGAGACGCTTACTTCTTGTCGTCTTTCTTGGCAGCGGCCGGGGCCGCGCCAGCAGCGGGAGCCGCGCCGGCAGCCGGCGTGGCGCCGGCGGCGGCAGCGGCTTCGCCTTCCGCCACGACTGGAGCCACCTCGACTTCCTGCTTCATTTCCTGCGCCGTCACCACGGCCGAATCGTGCTCCTTGCCCAGGCGCAATTCCGGAATTTCCACGCCGTGCGGCAGCTTGAGCGCCGACAGGTGGACGATGTCGCCAACCTTGAGCTCGGACAGGTCGACTTCGATGTACTCCGGCAGGTCCTTCGGCAGACAGGAGATTTCGACGTCGTTCAACGCGTGCGAAATCAGGATGCCCGCCATCTTGCCGGCCGGCGATTTTTCCTGGTTGAGGAAGTGCAGCGGCACGCGGATGCGGATCGCCTTGTTCTCGTCGACGCGCTGGAAATCCAGGTGCAGCAACT
Source organism: Pseudomonadota bacterium (assembly GCA_018240765.1). Classification (GTDB taxonomy): domain Bacteria; phylum Pseudomonadota; class Gammaproteobacteria; order Xanthomonadales; family Rhodanobacteraceae; genus Rudaea. Next base: position 1,249 of record JAFEFD010000237.1, read on the forward strand.
GCGCGCGGAACGGATGACGCTGCAAGTCGCGCAGCAGGACTTTCTGCGTCTTGCCGTCGAGCTTGAGGTCGAGAATCGCCGAGTAGAACCACTCGTGTTGTGACGCCAGCCACACGGTGTTGTGTTCGAGCTGGATGCTCGCCGGAGCATCGGTGCTGCCATAGACGATAGCCGGCACCTTGCCCGTGTTACGCAGGCGGCGGCTCGCACCTTTGCCTTCGTCCTTGCGGGTTTCCGCCGGAATTTCGTGAATCGTTGCCATGATGAATTACCTTCGAGTTGCAGTGATCCGCCTCGCGGCGGTTGAAAACTCTCCCGCGACCAGGAGAGCCGAAAACGAACTCGGCACAAGGATGTGCCGACGCAGCATCGCGCAAGCGATACCTGCGACAAACGTGGCGCGGCCATGCCGCGACCGTTTGCTTGCGACCCGCGGCAGGATGCCCGGTGTCGCACAAAAACTAATCCACGTACAAACTGCTCACCGACTCGCCGAACGCAATGCGCCGGATCGTCTCGCCGAGCAGTTCCGCCACGCTGAGCTGGCGGATCTTCGCGCAGGCGCGCGCCGCGTCCGCCAGGGCGATGGTGTCCGTCACCACCAGTTCATCGAGCTGCGACCCGTTGATGTTCTGGATCGCCGCGCCGGACAGCACCGGATGCGTGCAGTACGCCACCACCTTGCGCGCGCCGTTCTTCTTCAGCGCCGCCGCCGCCGCACACAGGGTGCCGGCGGTGTCGACGATGTCGTCGATGAGCACGCAGACGCGATCCTTCACGTCGCCGATGATGTTCATCACCGTGGCCTCGTTCGGACGCGGCCGGCGCTTGTCGATGATCGCCAGGTCCGCGTCGTCCAGGCGTTTGGCCAGCGCCCTTGCCCGCGCCACGCCACCGACGTCCGGACTGACCACGATCAGGTCGCTGCCGCCGTGACAGCGCCAGATGTCGGCCAGCAAAACGGGCGACGAGTATACATTGTCCACCGGGATATCGAAAAATCCCTGGATCTGGTCGGCGTGCAGATCCACCGTCAACACCTGATCGGTACCGACCGTGCCGATCATCGTCGCCGCCACCTTGGCCGTGATCGGCACGCGGCCCGAACGCGTGCGCCGGTCCTGGCGGGCGTAGCCGAAATACGGGATCACCGCGGTCACGCTGGCCGCCGAGGCGCGCTTGAGCGCATCCACCATCACCAGCAGTTCCATGAAGTTGTCCGCGGTCGGCGCCGATGTCGGCTGGATCACGAACACTTCCTGGCGCCGCACGTTTTCTTCGATCTCGACCTGCGCCTCGCCGTCGGAAAAACGGCTGACCAGGGCCTTGCCCAGCGGCACGTTCAACTCATGGCAAACCGCTTGTGCCAGCGCGCGATTCGCGTTGCCGCTGAATACCAGCAAGCGGCGCTCCTCGCGCTCGCGTTCGCGTGCGTAGTTGCCGGAGAAACCCGATGAGTTGGCCGTGTTCACACCTTGCTCCCGATTGGCAACGCGCAAAAACAGCCAATTATTCTATCACGGGAACCTGCAATGAGGCGCCGCGCCCGACTTCAAGCGCGAACGGCGTCGGAAACACGGCCACGGCGTGACTGGCGCGTCCGGCGCGTGGTTCAGAGCGCGCCGAATACCAGGCTCGCATTGGTGCCGCCGAAGCCGAAGCTGTTGGACATCACCGTGCGCAACTGCGCCGGGCGGCTTTTCTGAACGATCGGGAAACCGTGCGCGTGTTCATCGAGCGCTTCGATATTCGCCGAGCCGGCGATGAAGCTGCGCTCGAGCATGAGAAGGCTGTAGATCGCTTCGTGCACGCTGGCCGCGCCAAGCGAATGGCCGGTCAGCGCCTTGGTCGACGACAGGGGCGGCATGTCGGCGCCAAAAGCCTCGCGAATCGCGTTCAATTCCACGATGTCGCCGAGCGGAGTCGCCGTGCCATGGGTATTGAGGTAATCGATCGGCGCGTTGATTCCCGCCATCGCCATGCGCATGCAGCGCGCCGCGCCTTCACCCGATGGCGCGACCATGTCGTGACCGTCGGAAGTGACGCCATAGCCGACCAGTTCGGCATGAATGCGCGCTCCGCGCGCCTTGGCGTGTTCGTAGTCCTCAAGCACGAGCATGCCACCACCGCCGGCAATGACGAAGCCGTCGCGACCGACATCGTATGGGCGCGACGCGGCATGCGGCGTCGAGTTGTAAGCGGTCGACAGCGCGCCCATTGCGTCGAACTGCGAAGCCATGCCCCAATGCAGTTCCTCGCCGCCACCGGCGAAGACGATGTCCTGCGCGCCATGGCGGATCAGGTCGGCGCCAGCACCGATGCAATGCGCCGACGTCGCGCACGCCGCGGCGATGGAATAACTCAAGCCGAGAATGCCGAATGCGGTCGCCAGCGTCGCCGACACCGTCGAGCACATCGTGCGCGGGACCATGAACGGCCCGACCTTGCGCACGCCCTTGGCACGCAACAGGTCGCCGGTTTCGATCTGCCAGCGCGGTGAACCGCCGCCGGAACCGGCGATCACGCCGATGCGCGGATGGCGGATGTGTTCGAGCGCAAGGCCGGCGTCGGCGATGGCATCGCGCATGGCCAGATACGCGTACGCAGCCGCATCGCCCATGAAGCGCTTGAGCTTGCGGTCGATGAGCGCGTCCAGATCCAGGTCCGGCCATCCGGCCACTGCACTGCGCAGCCCGAGCGTGGCAAATTCGGGAACCGCACGGATTCCGCTCAAACCCTCGCGCAAGGCATGCGCGACCTGATCCAGACTCTGGCCGAGGCACGAGGCCAGACCCATGCCGGTGACGACGACGCGACGCATCAGAAACCCTCCGTCGACTGGAACAAGCCGACGCGCAAATCCTTGGCGGCATAGATCAGGCGACCGTCGACGAACATGTTGCCATCGGCGACGACCATCTTGAGGCGGCCACGGATCACGCGGCTGACGTCGATCTCGTAGCGCACCCGTTGCGCGCTTGGCAGGACCTGACCGGTGAATTTGACCTCGCCCACACCCAGCGCGCGACCGCGACCGGGCTCGCCCAGCCACGGCAGGAAGAAGCCGGCGAGTTGCCACATTGCATCGAGTCCGAGACAGCCGGGCATTACCGGATCACCTTCGAAATGGCAGCCGAAAAACCACAGATCAGGACGGATATCGAGTTCGGCCTGCAGCAATCCCTTGCCGCGCGTTCCGCCATGTTCGTCGATGCGCGTGATGCGGTCGAACATCAACATCGGCGGCGATGGCAGGCGTGCATTGCCGGCTCCGAACAGTTCGCCGCGGGCGCAGGCGAGAAGTTGGGCCTTGTCGAGCGAAACCGGTCGTGACATCAGTCTGACAATCGCAAAGAACTCGGCCGCAGTCTACGCAAGCCGGCGCCGCAACGCCATGACCCGACTCAAAAGTCCTGGCGCGAGCCCGCGATCACGCCGGTCGTGCGCGAAGAGTGCCCGTGTGCCTACGGCTTGAGCGCGGCCAGAAACACCGCGATGTTGGCGATGTCGGTGTCGGTCAGACCTTGTGCCATCGGCGCCATGATGGCGTTGGGGCGAGTGCCGTCGCGGAAAGCCTTCATCTGGGCGACGAGGTATTCCTCTTTCTGGCCGGCGACATTCGGATAGATCGGCGCTATCGAAATGCCGTTGGCGCCGTGGCAGGCGACGCAGGTCGTCTC
>JAFEFD010000238.1 GCA_018240765.1 Pseudomonadota bacterium
CTTCGTCGCGCTGGTGCTGGCCTGGTACCACGGCGAACGCGGCGCGCAGCGCGTGTCGAGTACCGAACTGGTGATCCTCGCGCTGCTGCTGGCCATCGGCGGCGGTTTGCTGTGGCGGTTTGCGCCGCAGTCGGTGCCGGCATCCGCGCCGACGCAAGCGGCAAACCCGATGACAAGTCCCGGCGCACCGATCTCAGCGAAATCCATAGCGGTGCTGCCGTTCGAGAACCTCAGCCACGACCAGGACAACGAATATTTCGCCGCCGGCATGCAGGACCTGATCCTGACCAAGCTCGCCGATATCGGTGACCTGAAAGTCGTTTCGCGCACATCCACCGCGAAATACGCGAGCCACCCTGAAGACCTGAAAACGATCGCGCGACAGCTAGGCGTGGCCACGATCCTGGAAGGCAGCGTGCAAAAGGCAGGCAATGACGTGCTGATCAACGTGCAGTTGATCGACGCCAAAACCGACAATCACGTCTGGGCGCAAAGTTACACGCGCACGCTGGACAACATCTTCGGCGTCGAAGGCGAAGTCGCGCAGAAAGTGGCCGATGCGCTCAAGGCCAAGCTGACGCCCGCGGAATCCGCCGCCGTAGCCAGGGTTGGCACCCGCAATACGGCGGCGCTGGAAGCCTACCTGAAAGGTCTCTATTACCTGGACGATTCCAATCGTACGGGCGATCGCACGGAATTGGAACGTTCGATTCCCTTGTTCAAGCAGGCCATCGATGCGGATCCGGACTACGCCGATGCCTGGGCCTACCTGGCGCTGGCCTACCAGAAACTCGGCGGCCACGAGGCGCACGCCGAAACGGCTGCACGCCGTGCGTTGGCGCTCGATCCCGACAACGCCCATGCCCACACCATGTACGCCTTCGCGCTGGTCGACAAGGGCGAATTCGATGCGGCGCTCGCCGAGGCTGGCAAGGCGGTCGTATTGCCCTCGCACACCGCCAGCGATCTCGCCGGCATGGGATTCACGTTGTTGTTCGCGGGCAAGATCGATCAGGCGACGCAAGCTTTCCGGCGCGCCACGGAAGCAGATCCGCACATGGACTACGCGCAAGAGTGGGCGGCGATTTCGCAGGCAATGCTGCGCAATTATCCCGTGGCCCGCGAAGGCCTGCGCCAGGTGGTGGCGAGCGATCCCGGAAACGCGAATGCGGTAGCTGAATTGGGCAAGATCGAGCGCATCGGCTTCGGCGACCTGGCGGCCGCGCGCAAGACCCTGCAATCGGCGGCGGTTCCGCCAGCATCTTCCGCGACGCTCTCGGACGCCTGGTACGAACTTGACTACGCGGAGCGTGATTATCCCGCGGCATTGGCAGTTCTGGACGCGGTGCCGGTTTCTTCGTTCGACGATAAGCCGCGCGCGCTGTACGCAGCGCGGATCCATCGCGCGCAGGGTGATGCCGCCAAGGCGCAATCGGCGTTCGCGCTGGCGCGCGAGCAGGTAGAAGCAAAATTGAAAGCGGCACCGGACAATCCAGACCTGCTTGCCGCGCTCGCGCAGTGCCTGGCCGGCACCGGGCAAGATGCAGATGCGATCGCCGCGGCAAAACGCGCAGTCGAACTGCAACCGATCGGTCGCCGGACCTACACGCTGCCGCCGGCGCTGGTCAATCTTGCGCGCGTGCAGGCACGAGCGGGTGATGCAGCCGGTGCCATCGCCACGCTGGGCAAGCTGCTGTCCATGTCCGCCGGGTTCGACATGTCGGTGAACGAGCTGCGCATCAGTCCGGATTGGGATCCGATCCGCAACGACATGCGCTTCAAGGCATTGCTGGAAAAATACGCTACGGGTGGTTGAATCGGGTGCAATGTGGAACGATTCATGCTTGTACTGTGGGTTCCGGAATTTGGCGCGACAGGGGACTTGGGAGTGTGCACGCGCGATGGTCCATGCACCGGTCCCACCTGAACTGCTTGAATCGATGGAGGAAACATGAACCGACATGCCTGCCTGATGACGCTTGTTTCTGGTGCCGCATTGCTATGCGCGGATGGGGCTGCCGCAGCCGGAGCCGCGGACAATATCAGTGACTTGCTGACAAAAATCGGCAGCGTCAGCGGCTCGCCAACGCAGGAGAACTATTCCCGCGAGCTGCAAAAATCCGTCAATCAGGCGGCCGTGCTTGCCGTCGCACGCGACTGTGCCCAGCAGAAGGGCGCGAAAGCGCCTGCGACATTCACGCTGGTCGGCATGATGCGCATCGACGGCACGCTGACCTCGACCTTCGCGGCGCCGGACAATGCCTTTGGCACCTGCATGGCAAACAACATAGCGGATACGCATTTTCCGCTTCCGCCCGGCGCTGGCCACGGCTGGCCGGTCGCGATCCAGTTCGATGCGAAAACCGGCAAGGCGATTTATGTGGCTGGAGACAAGCAGTCGGCCATGCCGAAGTACTCCTGGTCCGCGCAATGGGTGCATACGCCATTGCCGGCCCTGCCGGCGCATTTGAGCAAGCGCTGCACGGCCAGTGTCTGGCTTACCCTCGACAAGAACGGTCGAGTCAAGACCGCGGAGCTGGGTGATTCGGAATGTCCCGCGGCGTTCAACAGCGCTGTTGTGGATGCCGCGAGCCAGTGGCTGGGCATGAGCAAGGAGAAAGCCACGACCCGGGACTCGATGGACCTGAAGATTTCTTTCACCGCGGGCCCGGTCGACATGCGCGTGGCGCCGTGAGCCCGTCCGCGGGAACGATCACATGTCGTGCTTGACCGGCTCGATGCCGGCGGTCTTGTAGGTCTTCCAGCGTTCACGCGAGCCGGCGCGTTGGGTTTCATCGTCGGGCACGACTTCCAGCACGCGTTCGAAGGTTCCGGCGACCGCGTCGTCGCGCAGGTTGATGACGAGCGCGCGATCGGGCGTGGGCACGCCCGGCGGCACGATCAGTACCGGCGTGATCGCATCGTCTTCGTCGCCGGCGATCTGGTGCGGGACGAAGGCATCCGCATCGAATCCCCACAATTTTTCGTCGAGCGCCTCGGCCTGCTCCAGCGAACGCGCGAGGATCAGCGCGCGTTGTCCCGACTCGAACGCGCGCCTGGCCAGCTCGCACACGAGCGCAAGCGGATCGCCGCGAAAGCGCGGCTTGGCGATCAGGTAGAA
>JAFEFD010000239.1 GCA_018240765.1 Pseudomonadota bacterium
CAAATGGGCCGCGCGCGATCCTGACACGGGGATCACGCGCAGGGGGTATTTCAGGTCTTTTGCTTGAGCAGGTCGCGGATTTCGGTCAGCAGCACTTCCTGCGGGGGCGGCGCGGCCGGTGCGGCATCCTGCTTCTTGACCATGCGGTTCATCAGTTTGACCACGAGGAAGATCGCGAACGCGATGATGATGAACTGGATGATGGTGTTGAGGAACAGCCCGTACTTGATGATCGCGCCGCCGGTGACCACGCCCTTGGCGTCGGCGACCGGGTTGCCGATGGCGACCGCGAGGCTGGAAAAATCGATGCCGCCGATGAGCACGCCGATCGGCGGCATGATCACGTTGTCGACCAGCGCCGAGACGATCTTGCCGAACGCCGCGCCGATCACGATACCGGTGGCCATGTCGACCACGTTGCCCTTCATCGCGAAGGTCTTGAACTCGCTGAAGAAACTCATGCGCCTGCTCCTGGAATGGACAATTCGAGTGCCGCTCCCCATCGCGACGCGTCGAATCTAGCGCAATTATTGGCAAAAAGCGTGACGCGCCGCGGTTTCAGGCGATGCGGCAGCGCAGCTCCGCCACCCCGGCAAGGCGCGCCTGTACGGAGTCGCCGCGCAGCAGCGGTCCGACCCCGGCCGGCGTGCCTGTGAAGACCAGGTCGCCAGATTTCAGTTCAAACAGGCGCGACAGGCGAGCGAGTATTTCCGGCACGCTGAAGATCATCTGCGCGATGTCGGCTTGCTGGCGCATCGCACCATTGATTTCGAGCGTAAGCGCCGCGCTTTGCGGATGGCCGATCTCGCTCGCAGTACGGATTACAGATAGCGGTGCGGAATGGTCGAAGGCCTTGGCCGTGTCCCACGGCATCCCTTTGGCCTTGGCGATGGCCTGCAGGTCGCGGCGTGTCAGGTCGAGTCCGACCGCATAACCGAACACGTGTGCGAGCGCGTCTGCTTCGGCGATGTCCATTCCGCCGGAATGCAGCGCGACGACCATTTCCACTTCATGATGCAATTCTTTCGTCGCCTGTGGATACGGAACATCCGCGCCATCGACGACGATCGCATCCGCCGGTTTGCAGAAGAACACCGGATTGCCGCGGTCGACGCTTGCGCCCATCTCGGCCGCGTG
>JAFEFD010000023.1 GCA_018240765.1 Pseudomonadota bacterium
CCCATGAATCGCGTCAGGTCGACCGGGGAAACCGGGCGTATGGGCGGTCCCGCCGGCGCGCAACCGCACAGCGCGAACAAGACAAGCAATCCGGCGATCGCAGGAATTTTGCGTGCATGCATGATCGGACGAGGCCTCGGCAATGGAAGGACGCGCATGCTACGAGGCAGCCGCGCAAGGCGGCGTGAAGGCCGCCGGCGTGCGGCCTTTTCGAGCAGCATCCACCGGCCTCGCATCCGGCCGGGGCACTATTTTTCAGACGTCGACCGAGCTGGCATGCTCGCGTGTGGCCGCGAACGTGACGTCCGGCCAGCGCTCCTGCGTCAGCTGCAGGTTCACGCGTGAGGGTGCCAGATAAACCAGTTCGCCGGCGGCATCCAGCGCCAGGTTCATTGTATTCTTGTCGCGGAATTCGGCGAGCTTCTTCTCGTCCGCACCATAGATCCAGCGCGCCGTCGTCACCGTCACGTTCTCGAACGCGCAATCCACGCCATATTCGTCCTTGAGCCGGTACGCGACCACATCGAACTGCAACACGCCGACCGCGCCGAGAATCAGGTCGTTGCTCATCAGCGGGCGGAAGAACTGCGTCGCGCCTTCCTCGGACAACTGCGCCAGCCCTTTCTGCAACTGCTTCATCTTCAGCGGATCGCGCAGGCGCGCGCGGCGGAACAGTTCCGGCGCGAAGTTCGGAATGCCGGTGAAGCTCAACGCCTCGCCTTCCGTGAACGTGTCGCCGATGGAAATGGTGCCGTGGTTGTGGATGCCGATCACGTCGCCCGGATAGGCTTTTTCCACGATGTCGCGCTCGCTGGCCATGAAGGTGAGCGCGTTGGCGAGCTTGACCTCCTTGGCCGTGCGTACGTGGAACGCCTTCATGCCGCCGTCGAATTCGCCCGAGCAGATGCGCATGAACGCGACACGGTCGCGGTGCTGCGGATCCATGTTCGCCTGGATCTTGAACACGAAGCCGGTGAGTTTTTCCTCGTCCGGATTCACTTCGCGCGTCGTCGTTGCGCGCGATTTCGGCGAGGGCGCGTGTGCGACGAAAAAATCCAGCAGCAACTGCACGCCGAAATTGTTGACCGCCGAGCCGAAGAACACCGGCGTTTGTTTGCCGGCCAGATACGCATTCGCATCGAAGGGGTGCGACGCGCCTTGCACCAGTTCCAGTTCGTCGCGCAATTCGCGCAGCATGTCGGCGCCGATTTTCGCGGCGAGCGCAGGGTCGTCGAGCGAAGAAAAAATCGTCGAATCCTGGCGCGTGAAATTGCGTCCCGACTCGAACACGTGAACCTCGCCGGTACCCAAGTGATACACGCCCTTCAGTCGCGAGCCCATGCCGATCGGCCAGGTGATCGGCGCGCACTGGATTTTGAGCACCGACTCGACTTCATCCAAAAGGTCAATCGGCGAACGGCCCTCGCGGTCGAGCTTGTTGATGAACGTCATGATCGGCGTGTC